>NZ_CAIJDS010000041.1:0-69942 GCF_903819475.1 Rhodococcus sp. UFZ-B548 | reverse complement strand
GATCAACCGGTCGCACACAAATGACAGTGTGTGCATGAGACCCGGGATGGTTCAAAAGTCACCGCACTGACCAACGCGGGCGCGACCGTGATTGACGTCCCCAGCCAGCTTGCTGACGCCCTGCAACAGCACGGAATATCCCCAGCAAGTGTGACCGGGGGGCGGGTCGGGGCGATCCTCTGACCTGCCGTGTCGACCCGCCGTATCCGATTCCACCGCAGGATCGGCGGGGCGACACACCAAGCGGGAAGAGCTCGCGCACGCCCAAGCGGTATTGGCGGCACCGCGGTCGTGGAGGGGACGGAAACAGCGCCAAAGTCAAGGTCCCGACCGGTCGGCTTCCTGAACCGTGGCGGACGTCCCGCTCCCCGTCCTTGCCAATATCCCCGGAACGAGCTCGGTGCCAGACGCAGCGTTCGACGCCACTGAGAACCGGCCAGCCACCACTCGGGAACCACCTCTGCACTTCGGTGCGGACGGCTTGGGCGCAGGCGACATCGATGAGAATCGGGGCGGCAATCGCTCGCGCTTGCGTGAACGCATCGACCCACTTGGTAGAGTATTTCATTATGTGGGAAGGGGCGAAGGCGTGAGAACAGCTGAACACCCGGCACCGTCGGCGCAGAACCGTCAGGTAGCCGGTACACAAACAATCACCAGAGCGCTTTCCGTCCTGCGCGTCCTGCGAGACGCGGAAGGTGACGTAGGGGTCACCGAGATGGCCCATGCCTTGGATTTGCACTCCAGCACGACGCATCGCATTGTGAGGGCGCTCGTCGTGGCCGGATACGTGGTGCAAAACAAGGAGACCGAGCGTTATCGACTTGGTCTGGAGGCTTTCCTGCTCGGCCGCGCTGCAGGGCAGACCCTTGGCTTCGATGCGGCCATGCCCCTGCTCGACGGCTTGGCAGAGGAAACGGGTGAGTCGGTCAATCTGGTTGTCCGCGATGGGGATCACGCCCTGGTCTTGCTGAGGGTCGAATCCAAGCAACCTCTACGGTTCAGCCAACCTACCGGAACGCGGATTCCGTTGTACTGCACGAGCACGGGCAAGGCGCTACTCGCCTTCGCGGGCGATCTGAACGCGGAAGTGGCACGGCTAGGGGAACTCGAACGGCTGACCCCGGCAACAATCACCTCTCCTCGGGATCTACTCCGCGATCTCGAGGAGATCCGGTCACGCGGCTTCAGTATCAACAGAGGTGAGCGCGTTCCCGGGGTGTGCGGCGTAGCTGCTCCGGTCCTGGGTTCGGGTGGGGTAGCGACTGCTGCCCTGGCCGTGCAGGGGCCGGAGATCCGAATGCCGGACGACCGGATCGCGGAACTGGGGCCACTCGTGATGGAGGTGGCGCGAGCGGTCGTTGCCTCGCTCCCAGCAGGCTATGAGATCTGAACTTGTCACTGTAGGACCGAAACAGGATCGTGAGTCCCAATCGACGTCTTGGCGGGGTATCTGCGCTCCTCGGATGTAGCTGGCTTGTCACTCATTGCTAGCTTGCCTCGTCTGGGTCTGGGTAGTGGTCGGCGCCTCGGGTTTGTCAAAAGTGCGATGCTGCCATTTTCGGTTGGACTTACGGGCGAAGGTGCGGGACAGAAACGTCGGTCTCCACCACTTTCCATCGGTGGGGACGCGATCGGCGCATTGCCCGGGATGGTTCGTTCGTGGTGAATGCACGCATCCCCGGTGTCTCTCGCGCGTTCTGGGCTCACGGCATCCGACGCGATGCCGTCCACCAGACTTGGCCAAGTAACGTTGTGACTACAGCGTCCACGCTCGGTCGTCCATTTTTGGGGCGATTGCTCACAGGATCTCGGTTACAGTTCGTGGGACAACTACACATCACGGGGGCTCGCACCAGCGGGCTGAGAGGACGGCTAGGGCCGTCGACCGTCGAACCTGTCCGGGTAATGCCGGCGTAGGGAGCATCAACGATGAGCAAAAACGCATCTCGAGCCACGTCCGTCACCACGGTGCCGATCGAGGGCAGCACCAAGCAGTACCAAAGGTCGGGCGACGTCCGACTGCCGGTCCGGCGCGTGCACCTCACTAACGGTGAGCACCTCGACGTAGGCCACACAGCGGGCTCGTACACAAGCGTGTCGGCCGCTTCGGACGGGAGCCACGAAATGAGTGAGCAGCGAGAGGTGGTGCCGATCGGCATCACCGTCAACGGCGAGGACCACGAGTTCACGGAACCGTTGACCGTCACCGGGCTGCTGGAGGTGCTGAACCTGCCCACCAAGGGCATCGCGGTGGCAGTGAACGGCGCCGTGTTCCCCCGCGCACGGTGGGACGAGCTCGTGGTCCGGGGCTGGGAGATCGAGACGCTCACGGCGGTGCAGGGTGGCTGACGCGACGCCCGGCGTGCAGAAGGGCCTCACGATCGCGGGACGCACGTTCGGTTCACGGTTGATCATGGGCACCGGCGGCGCCGCCAACCTCACGGTGCTCGAAGAGGCGCTCGTCGCGTCCGGCACCGAGCTGACCACGGTCGCGATGCGCCGCGTCGACGCCGCAGGCGGCACCGGTGTGCTGGACCTGCTGCGCCGGCTCGACATCGCCCCGCTGCCCAACACCGCGGGGTGTCGCGGTGCGGCCGAGGCTGTGTTGACGGCGCAACTCGCCCGTGAGGCGCTCGAGACCGACTGGGTGAAGCTCGAGGTCATCGCCGACGAGCGCACCCTGATGCCCGACGCCATCGAGTTGGTCAGCGCTGCAGAGCAGCTGGTCGACGACGGATTCGTCGTCCTGCCCTACACCACCGACGACCCGGTGCTGGCCCGCAGGCTCGAGGATGTCGGCTGCGTGGCCGTGATGCCGCTGGGTTCGCCGATCGGCACCGGGCTCGGTATCGCGAACCCGCACAACATCGAGATGATCGTGGACGGTGCGGGGGTGCCCGTCATCCTCGACGCCGGCATCGGGACCGCCAGCGACGCGACCCTCGCGATGGAACTCGGCTGCGATGCCGTGCTGCTGGCCACGGCTGTGACCAGGGCGAAGGACCCGGCGCTCATGGCGTCGGCGATGCGCGGGGCCGTGGTGGCGGGCTACGAGGCACGTCACGCGGGCCGCATTCCCAAGCGATTCTGGGCGCAGGCCTCAACCCAGACGGTGTGAGAGACGGCGGCATCACCTGGCAGGCCGCCACATGCCGAGGGAGGGCGGGAGCAACCTACGTTTCGGGTCGAAGCGTCTGAGTTCAGGGCATACAGAACCGTTGATCTTTCACGGCATCGAGGGCGCTGACGACCGCTGCCCGTGACGATCGGCCGGGGTGGAAAGGGATTTCATCATCGTCGCCGCGGTCTCGGGCGTTGTAGGCCGGACAAGGGTGAGGAACTCGAGCCACACCCGCTGGGTGCCGGAGCTGGCGGCGAACTCGTACTCACCGCCGATCCCGTCGATCCACCCCGGCGGTCGGTCGTCCTCCGTCGCCGCGCGGCGGTGAGGTCCGGCGTCCCCGCCCGTTCGAAGTAGACCGAGGTGGGAACACAGTCGCGCGCTTGCGCCCAGGAGAAGGGGCGATATCCCGCGCGCAGCCGGGCGGCGTCCCCGTCAACTCGACAGCCACGCGGTGGCACACCTCATGCGCCGCGTGGGGATCGATCGCTGAGCGCGTCTCCGCGGAATTCCTATCCGACGACGAGAGTCACGGCGCCGGACGCGATCACCAATACGATGACGGCGGACCGAAACATGCCCGGCGTGATCCGGCGGGCAATCGACAGTCCAGTGAGGTTGCCGACCAGTGCGGCGGTGACGAAGACCGGAAGGCGCGGCCAGACCATCGAATCCGTGATCTGGTCGCGGATGAAGAGAGTGCCGAGTGCGATGACATTCGCGACGATGAAATAGCCTGCGAGATCGGCGATGAATGCCAGCGGTGGCAACCGGGCTCGCATCAGGAGCAGAACTGGAGGCGGACCGTTGAGGGACGTCGTGGTCCCGAGGTAACCGCCGACAGCGCCGGTCAGTGCTTGCGCAATGGCAGACGGCTGCCGTGGCGATACCGTCCGGGCCGGAAGGGCCATGGCGATTCCGCACAACATCACCAGCGCGCCCGCTGCCGGCTTCAAATACTGCTCCGGCAACAGACTGAGAGTGACCGCACCGAGCCACGCTCCCGGCAAACTGCCGCCGCCCAATAGTGCGACCCGACTCCAATTGATCTGGTTCCATAGCTGGTACGCCACGTTTACGCGGGTGACCAGGCCGGCGACCAGATTGACAAATACCACTTCGTGTACGTCGAATCCGACCATCAACATGACCGGAGTCGCGATAAGTGCGGTTCCGAAGCCGGTGGCGCCTCCAATGATCGAGGCGATGCCGAGACACAGGGCGCCCACAAGTAGCAGCGTCATCGCGACTCCCTTCCCATCCGGGCAGCACACTCCGCAAGGTTTGACGCTCAGGTGGCCAGGCATGACCGCACTCACGAGCGACATCAGCTCCATGTCGATACTGCTGCATCCGCGCGAGAGCATTCAATCCAGCCGCGTACCCGAATGCCCAGTTGAGTCCCACAAACACCTCGGCCACCAGCTATGCGCACAGCGTGTTCAAGTCCTCGTGTGTTGCCCTTCCGGTGCGTCTGCTGCTTATGGTGCTCCCGATCGAGCTGCTCGACCGAGGCAGCCTGTGGTCGCGAGGTGGTTGAGGTGCAGCCGATCAAGCTCGGTGGCTTCAGTGAGGGCCACCATCTCACCCCACGGCACGCTCCTTGGATCTGGAGCCTCTTGGTCGAGGATCCTGCCCACCCATCCGATGGGGGAGCTGAGCGATAAAGGCTCCGACCGGACGTACTCGGGTGGGGTCGACGCACCGATGGCAGCTAGCGTCGGCGCGCACCGGACTACTTTTCGGTGGTGCGGCCCTCGAAACGATCCAGTCCGAGAGCGGTTTCGGTTCCCGGTGGTCGTGTTCGGTGCGCCAGCGGATCTTGGGCCGGCCGCACCAGCTCGGTGACGGGTGTGGTGTCCGGCGGGGTGGAGAGCCGGTAGTCGGGCTCGTCGGCAGCGGTGGGCCACTCGGCGAGCAGCCAGACTGAGGGAAGGTTCTTTCCTCGGCGCGTGGGATGTCGCGGTTCGCAGGGCGGACCGCAGCGCGGAGGACCGCGAACGC
This sequence comes from Rhodococcus sp. UFZ-B548, assembly GCF_903819475.1. NCBI lineage: Bacteria > Bacillati > Actinomycetota > Actinomycetes > Mycobacteriales > Nocardiaceae > Rhodococcus > Rhodococcus sp. UFZ-B548. The sequence continues at coordinate 64,814 of NZ_CAIJDS010000041.1, read as the reverse complement.
ATTTCCGTGGGATTGGTCGAATCGGCCTTGCTGCCGCGCCAAGTCACGGTCCGTCGGGCCGTACCTCGGGCGGCGAGGACCAGGTCCTTGCAGCTCGCGGCCGGGCCCGGGTAGCGCGGGGCGGGTGACGATAGCCACCGTCCCGCTCATTCACGCCGATCGAAACCGCCATTCCCGCTTCCCTCGCCGCCTCAGCAATCACGAGTGTCACGGCCGACGGTATGGTCACCGCCTGATCGAGCAACCTGATGAAGACGTGCCCGATATGCTCGCGCGGTCAAAGGTGCTCGTGGATCAGCGTGTACCGCTGAGAGATCTCTACGCAGATCATTGACGTAGCCCGGTCTTCTGGGTGGCGGTGCCTGCGTCGCCGTTGATGTACTCCGCCAACGACATCGACGTGCTGATGACGCAGGTACTCTGCCTCGCCGCGACGCCCGCCGTGCGGCACGGACGCCACCATGATCGGACTGCATGCGGATCGGTGAGGTAAGCGCTCTCGAATGCGGCGACATCGAATGGGCCGAGTTGTTTTGATTGTGCGCAAACACCATGGTCATTCGCTCCGCCAATGCACACCTCCAGGCCGGCTGACATGAGCATCAAGGAACGTCCGTGGTCGGAATTGTTACGGACACTCGAGGAAAGCGAGGTCGATGTTCGATGTCACTTTCCTCATGGACGCAACCGGTCTCGTCCCCTGGTACGCGACATCTATCCGAGTGCCACTGCGCTGGGGGTCTTTGAGGTGCTGCGCAGGTCTACAACATCGGCCAGCACATGCAGTCCGCGACGGGTCAGGAGGGATTTTGTCTCTGCCGCGAGGCCGGCGCTATCGCGAGATTCAATCACGGCACCAACCGCTGCGTTGAGAAGCCACATGTCGTAGACCAAACTCGCGATAGCCCGCGGTTGACGTAGGACCCCTATGGACCATGCCGTAGGAAGGTCTGACGGCAGGGTAACCGACAGCAGCGCCTTGTCCAGTTCGGGCCGGCGGGCGAGCTTGCCGGACGCCTTGTCGATGAAGATCTCGTCGCAGCGAGCCGCAGTCAGCGCATCCCGCTGCGATTCGGGGTTCTGGTCGCGGGTGGAGACCCGCCCGTTAGCCGATCCGCATGACCCGAAACGTATCGCGAACCCCCGACAGCAGGACATTGGCGCGGACACGGCAGGCGACACACACCCCACCTGGGGAAACGCGACACCGTCTGGAGTGCCCCCAGAAACCTTCGTTACCGAGACAAATAACAGACAGTCGTCGAGCGAGCCGGCCGAGGCCGCCGCACCAGCGGCCCGCAAGGCATACCGCATCTATGCCGACCGACTCACCGCCGCGGCGATTCTGACCGACCCGGCGTGGCGACGAGTAGTCCGGTCGGTGGCATGACGGCGCTGTTGGCCTGTTCCAGAGCGCTCAGGGGCGCACGCGAATGACGGTCTTGCCCTTGCGCCGCTCGGTCGGGTTAAGCGCGGGGACGGCGGCGTCGAGGGTCGCGACGGTTCCGATGTGCGTGCGAAGGCGCCCGTCCCGCACCCGGTCAACGATCTCCACCAGCTGACTCGGAACGGACTCGACGACGAAGTCAATCGCGAGGCCGTCGACCGGGCGAGCCTCAGCAGACCCGACCACCGACACCAGCGTCCCGCCAGGCCGGATGATGCTCGCCGAGCGCCTTTGGATGTCACCGCCGATGACATCGAAGACTAGGTCGACCCCGCCGATGTCGTCGAGATCCTCGTGGTCGAGGTCGAGGAACTCGTTCGCGCCGAAGTCGAGCGCCGCCTGGCGGTCCACCGCCCGCCCGGTACCGATGACGTAGGCGCCGAACTCCCGGGCGAGCTGCGTCACCACGGACCCGACCGCGCCGGCGGCGCCGTGTGCGAGGACGCTCTGCCCGGCCTGAAGACGACCGTGCTGGAACAGGCCCTGCCACGCGGTCAGGCCGGAGATCGGCAAGCTCGCACCCACCGTGAAGTCGACGTTCCCCGGCAGCGGCGCAAGGTTGCGTGCCTCCACGGCCGCGTACTCGGCCAGGGTTCCATCGCGGTGCCAGTCCGTGATCCCGAACACCCGCTGTCCCAGCGAGAGTCCCGTCGTGCCGTAGCCGAGGGAGGAGACCACTCCGGCGAACTCGTGGCCGATGATCGCCTGGGCTCGATCGTGACCGGAGCGATCGACCCACGTCGAGGGCCACTCCCACTCTGCAGGGACGAAGCCCGACGCATGGACTTCAACGACGACGTCGTTGATCGCCGGCGTCGGTTCAGGCCGCTCCGTGAGTGTGATCCCGGCCGCTTCCGCAGACTGATCCGTCGCGATGATTGCCTTCATTGCTGCCTCCGTATGGGTCTCGTGCTCGCCGGCTCTGTGCGCCGGTGTGTGGTCCTCGTCGAGCTCCGGTGGGATTCGACGCGTTTCAGTGGTCCATCCGTCTGTGGTGATGGATCTTGTTGCCGTTCCTCTGTGGGCAATTTTTGGGCTTGCTAGCCCACTAGTGGTAGTCAACATGACACGAATGTGGGCTGTCAAGCCCAATCTGGGATATCGTGTGCGGTATGGAAGCCGCAACGGAAGCTCGGGTGCCGCAGAAGCTCACGGACAAGGGGCGGGCGACCCGAGCCCGCATCCTCGAGCACGCCGCGGAGCTCATCTACACCAAGGGCGTCCACGCGACGAACAACGAGCAGCTCCGTCGCGCAGCAGGCATCAGCGGGTCACAGCTCAACCACTACTTCCCGACCAAGCAGAGCCTTGTCCTCGCGGTCATCGAGTGGCAGGCCGAGCGCGTCCTCACGTTCCATCGCAGTGAGCGGTTCACTCACTTCGAAAGCCTCGACTCGCTTCGGGAATGGGCGGGCTTCTACATCGCCTACGAGCACTCCTACCAGGAAGGCTGCAGCCTCGGCTCGCTCGCCAGCGAGATCATCAAGACCGACCTTGACGTTCGCACGGAACTCGCGAACGCGTTTGAGCAGTGGAGAGACATCTTTCGAGATGGACTCGAACGGATGCAGAGGCTCGGCCGCATCAGCACTGAGGCGGATCCCACTCGACTGGCCCATCTCCTGCTCTCCTCCTTTCAGGGCGGCATGCTCCTCGCCCAGGTCGCCCGCGACATCGCCCCGCTGAAAGACGCCCTGCGGTCAGCCATCGACTACGTGCAGACATTCGCGGTGCTCCCCGCCGTCGGCGTACTCGAAGATCGGTAGCCGTCAGTGCGGCCCCATAACCCCTTAATGAGTGCTACCGATTAATGAGTGCTACCGAACCGTCGAGATGTGATGAGCTAGAAGCAGATCACCCGGCGTGCACAGGACTTCGGACATCCGTGCAGTCCACTCCAGACACCGACACGGGAACTCTGCGGTGAAGTTGCACGGCGGCCCAGGCCATTCCAACCGCAGCGAATCCTGCGCACCATCGCGGCGGCACACCCAACGAAACACCGGACACCCGTTCCCCTCAATCGGACTGTAGGTCCGCCGACATACGGCGGACCTAACGTTCCTGCCAAGCCCGACCAGCAGTCGACAGCCAAGGCAGGCGTACCGCACTGATGCGGTCCAAAGATCGCGCTACTTCTTCCGTCCGCCGCGTCGCAAGATCGATTCACGATTGCGTCGAGCGTGTGGGAGCTTTGCCCGACGCAGTTGCCGCGCCAGCCGTAGCGACGTAGGTGGATGAGTCACCGAGCTCTGAGCGTTGCACGCGGCGAGTAAATCGAAGGTGCAGACGGCGACACCGATGCCCGCAACATCGCACATGTAGTCATCGGCTCGGAACTCCGCATTCCACGACACCGGCCAGATGCACAGAAACAGAAGAAGCGCGATGAACATGAGCACGGCGCAAACATCATTGAACGGGCGGGCATAGGTGTACAGCCCAACGCAAGCGCTAACGACAGCTGATGCCCAGAACAACCACCGGCGCAACACGATCCAGCCAGGCTCAGTCCGGTGCCCCAGTTCGTGAACGATGACCCCGTCGAAAGCGTACGACTCTGCAAAATCAAGGCCCAAGGTCAAGAACGCGGGATCGAGAGCCAATTCGTCACGACGAGGGTGATAGGCAGCCACCCCAAGTGCCTTCTTCTCGTCGAAGAGAACCTCCGGATGCGGCACATGACCGGTCCGGTCGCAGAGGTGCTGCACCACAGTTACGTAACCGAACTCAACCTCCCCAAGCTCCTCGACATCGCCGCTCACAATCAACGGATCCGAATCACCACTTGCCGTGGCCGTCACCGCACCCACCCCCGCGTCGTACCCCAGGTTCGATCTTCACGCATTGTTCCCCCTCGTCGTTCAGAACAGCGTCGGATTCTCCGATGCCAGCAACGCTGCCCGCACCGCGTCGGCGTCCCACCCGCCGCGCACCGCTTCCCGCAACGCACGCGACCGCGCTGCGCGGGCCGCCCGATCGGGCCCGTACCAATGCCATGTCTGGCCGCGGCCGCCGCCGCGCCCCTTCGCACCCATCCCGGCGAGATTCTGTGCTTGCGTGCCGAGCACGACGTGCGGACGACCTTGATATGTACGCCGGTTTGTCAAGGGCGCAGGGCGAGGCGGCGTCCAGGACCGTCGTCGTGGGCGCCGCCTCTGTGGGCCCGGTCGATCTGGGGTGGTGGCGAGCGTGTCGGTTTCGACGCGTGGTCAACTCTGATATTCGCGGGTTGGGTACCGCAGGACGGTTGTTCGGCTGGAGTGGATCGCTCGTCTAATGTCGAGCGTGATCCCAACGTACAGTTGGAGATTGCTCATAGGTCGCTCGCGGATCACTCCCAGGCGCTGTCGCCTGCCATGAGCATGGGACCGTCTTGACCTGATTTCTGCCACCCTCATGGGACCACTCGGATTGCCAGTCATGGGACCACCCGGCGCGTCGCGCCGAAGTCCCGTCGGATCACTCGTTTGATCGTCGTGTCGGTATCCCCGGTCACGAAGGCGGACGGGCATGGCGTTTCGGGAGGTCAATGTGAACGAAGTCAAGGAAGTGCTCCGGATCTGGCTCGGGGTGCCCGGGTCCCGGCCGCCGGGATTGCGCACGATTGCGGCGCACTGCGGGGTGGACCGCAAAACGGCCCGCCGATACATCGAGGCCGCCCAGGCAGCGGGGCTGCAGCGCGGCGACTGTGTCGACGCCCTCGACGACGGGCTGATCGGCGCGGTGATCGAGGCGGTGCGCCCGGCCCGCCCGAGCGGACACGGCGCCGCCTGGGACCAGCTGCTGGGGTTCGAGGACCAGATCACCGCGTGGGTGGCCGGCGACGGGAACCATCCACCCCTGACGATCACCAAGATCGAAACACTGCTGGCCCGCCAGGGCTGCGTGGTGCCGTATCGGACGTTGCACCGATTCGCCACCGAGCGGTGCGGTTTCGGCCGCAAGGACACCACCGTCCGCATCGTCGACGGCGATCCCGGCAGCGAATGCCAGATCGACTTCGGCTACCTGGGCTACCTGACCGACCCGGACACCGGGCGGCGCCGCAAGGTGCACGCACTGATCTTCACCGCCGTGTACTCGCGGCACATGTTCGTGTGGGTGACGTACTCGCAGACCCTGGCGGCGGTGATCGCTGGCTGCGAAGCGGCGTGGACCTTCTTCGGCGGTGTCTTCAGGGTCCTGATTCCGGACAATCTCAAGCCGGTGGTGACCGACGCGGACGCGGTCAATCCGCGGCTGTCGCAGGGCTGGTTGGACTACGCCCAGCACACCGGGTTCGTCACGGACCCGGCCCGGATCCGATCGCCGAAGGACAAACCTAGGGTCGAAAGAGCCGTTCAGTATGTGCGCGGAAACTACTGGGCCGGTGAGGACTTCACGGATCTCGCCGAGGCGCAACAGCGGGCCGAAGCGTGGTGCCGTGACACCGCCGGGATGCGGACCCACGGCACCACCGCCGCCCGCCCACTCGAGGTGTTCGACGAGGACGAGGCACCGATACTGCTGCCCGTTCCCCAGGTTTACGACGTGCCGATCTTCAAACAGGTCAAGGTGCACCGCGACTTTCATGCCGAGGTCGCGAGGGCGCTGTATTCGATACCGGGACAGTGGATCGGCAGTGTGCTCGAGGTGCGGGCCGACAGTGCGCTGGTGAAGTTCTACGCCCGCGGAAACCTGGTGAAGGTGCATCCGCGCCAGCCCGCCGGTGGGCGCAGCACCGACCCGGAGGATCTGCCCACCGAGAAGGTCGGATACGCGATGCGAGATCTGGACCGACTGATCGGCACCTGCGCCGGGCACGGCCGCGCCGTCGGCATCTACGCCGAAAGACTGCTCGACGATCCGCTGCCCTGGATCCGGATGCGGGCGGTCTACCGGCTGCTCGGGCTGGTCCGCCGCTACGGGCCCGGCCCGGTCGAAGCGGCGTGCAGCACGGCGCTGGATCTGGACGTGGTGTCGGTGAGCAAGATCGCCTCGATGCTCGAACGCGCCACCGAGACCACCACGCCGCTGCTGCCGGCCGCCGGATCGGCGGCACCGTCCCGTTTCACCCGCGACCCCGCCGAGTTCGCCACCGACAGGACCGGCCCCGCCACATCTGGGACCACCGTCGCCACTGCCGGGACCGGTGTTGCCACCGAGAGGACCACCGTCGCCACCGAGAGGACCGGGCATCTGACGGTGATCGCCGGGGGCAACACCGACACGAGGGAGACACGATGACCACCCCACACACACCCGCGGGGCCGGTCGATCCGATCGGCGCCGACCTGATCGCCCTCCTCAAAACACTCAAACTCGGCGCCCTCAAGGACACCCTGCCCGAGCGACTCGCCCTGGCCCGCCAGCATCAGCTCAGCCACGTCGCGTTCCTGGAACTGCTCCTCGCCGACGAGGTATCCCGGCGGGAATCACGCTCGGCTGCTTTGCGGTCGGCGAAGGCCGGTCTGGATCAGTCGATGCGGATCGACACCTGGAACGCTCTCGACGACCTCCGTTACGACCGATCCCTGCTCTCGGATCTGGTGTCGTTGCGGTTCGCCGAGGCCGGCCACTCGGTCCTGGTTCTGGGTCCGGTTGGGGTCGGAAAAACGCACCTGGCGACCGCCCTCGGGCACGTGGCGATCCGGCGCCGGATGACGGTGCTCTGCGCCCGGGCGGACAAGCTGTTCGCCCGGCTGCGCGCCGCCCGGCTCGACAATTCGGTCGAGGCGGAGATGCGGCGCATCGCCACCGTCGATCTCCTGGTCCTCGACGATTTTGCGCTTCGGCCCCTGGACGCGACCGAGACCAACGACTTCTACGAGTTGGTCGTGGAGCGCCATCGCCGCAAGGCGACGATCGTCTCCTCGAATAGGTCCCCTGATGAGTGGCTGTCGATGACCACCGATGCACTGCTGGCGCAGTCGGCGATCGACCGGCTCACCTCCGCGGCGCACACCCTCGTCATCGAGGGCCCGTCCTACCGGCAACGCACCCGTCCGGGGCATGGCGCGGTTGACAGTTCAGAAGGCGAGGTCGATGCTCGATGACACCTTCGGGTGGTCCCATGCTCGTGGCAACGAGGTGGTCCCATCACCCTGGCAAGCGACAGGCGCTGCCGTCACCACCGCATGATTCGTCCGGACGTTGTGGGGGGTTCCCGTTCCGGTCCTTGCCTCACCGGTCGTCGGCGACGAGGGGGCAAGGTGGAGTCCCCGCAGCGCAGCGAGGAGAACCGACCTTGCCGCCCGACGAGTCGACGACCACACTCGCAACCGGGGATGCGGAACGGGGACCCTGATTTCAGGTGTCGAGCACGGCCAGCGACCAACACCAGCCGGCGAGTTCGCGGGCGATCGCGGTGTTTGCCAGTGCGGGGCGTTTGTTACGGACGTCGAACCCGGCCCAGCGGGCGTGCAGGCGCCGGTTTGCCTGCTGTCCGCGGGCCCGGGCCGCGGGACTGGCCTGCTCCCAGCGGCGCCGCAGCTCCGCCCCGGGGCGATACCGGGGTCGGTGGTGCCAGGCGGCCTCGACCAGAAGCCGTCGGGCGTGGCCGTTGCCGGTCTTGGTGATCGATCCCTGCGAGCGCGACGTGCCCGAGGAGTGTTCGGTGGGCACCAGCCCGAGGTAGGCGCCGATCGAGCGTCCGGTCAGGCGCTGCCAGTCGCCGATCTCCACCGCGAGCCCGAACGCGGTCAGCGTCGAGACCCCGCGCAGGCAGCCGAGCCGAGTCACCACCGGGGTGTAGTCGCTGTCGGTGGCCATCGCCGCGATCGCCACATCCAGTCGATCTCGCCGGTCCACCGCCGCGAGCATGGTGTCATAGGCGGTCTCGTACGCCAGCTGCAGACCGGGTGCGTCGAAGTGCTGGGTGCGGAGCCAGGAATCGTGCACCTTCGTCCACGCGTGGCCACCGTAGTAGACGATCCCTTGCCGCAGAAGTAGTTTCGACACCCGATGCCGGGCCGACATCAGATCCCCACGACAGTCCTCCCGGGCACGCACCAGATCCCGGGCCGCCTCCTGCTCGACGCTCGGCACCGCCACCTCGACGATCTGCCCGAGGTGCAGCAGACGAGCCAGATGCCGCGCGTCGCGCGCGTCTGTTTTGACACGGTCGCCGGGCGGGCGCTGCAGCTTCGACGGTGCGGCCACCAGGCACTCGATGCCCGCCGCGGTCAGTGACCTGGCCAGCCCGAAGCCGGTCGGTCCGGCCTCGTAGGTCACCGCTACCGGCGTCGGTAGGGACCTGCTCCAGCCCACGATTTCGCCGTGATCCGGTGTCAATCTTCGCTCGAACAGTTCACCGGTTTGTCCGTCGAGGCCGCAGGCGACCACCGATCGTGCGTGCACATCCAATCCAACACTCGTACGCTGATTCATCGCTGGGGCCTCCCACATCTTGTGGCTCTACCGGCCAGGACCCGTTTCCTGTCGGCAACCCACGTTCACATGTGCGTGGGGCCTCAGCCCAGCCCCTCATATCGTCTAACGCTTCCGACGACGCCCGCACACAGATCGGGTTGTCGCACACTTCGTGCAACGCGACCTCGTCGTCGGTCAGTGGGCGGCCGAGTTCGATCGCCAGCGCGTACCGATGCGGGCGCACCACCTTCTGACGTCCATTGCGCGAGACCCAGAAGACTGGTGGAGCGCACATATTCGAAGTGGTCGTATTCCCCCGTTCCATCGAAGGCGGGCTACCAGCACACATATCAGCAGTCGTCACGGTCAGGCCAACTGCTTACGCCGGCGGCATCGGGCGTTGGTGCAGCAACACTCCACGCGTGGGGGTATCGCGGCGGTCCCAGATTTCCCACGCAATCGGGAAGAACAATGCCGCCAGTACCACCCACCGCACGTGAGGTGATCGCCGGAACTGTCCCATCCCGGTCGGCGCGGCCAACGATGCGACGAACAGGACCGGCACGGCGACGACCGCCGCGAGTACGCCCACCGGCATCACCACCACCCCTTCAGCATCCACCCCACGGTACCGACCCGGTAGGACACGGCCTGTCATCTCGGGGTCAGTTCACCGGCCCGGGACCGTTCCACAGATCGTCGACAACAGTGCACTGGAGGTGCCCGGACACGGTGATCGGGGACGGATCGACGTCCACGCCCCCTTCGCGCCTTCCGCCATGGCCTACCGTCGGAGAATGTCGCCTGCCACCGCCGATAATGATCCCGACGACACCCCGGGTCCGGATCCCGTCGAACCTCTACCGGTGAGATCGGCCAGCATCAGGCCCCCGACACACGGGGGTTGGGCGGCGGCATCGTTGTTGTTCTTCTGGCCGTTGTCGTTCGCCGCCTTCACACATGCCTTCAATGTGCAGCCACTGTGGGCGGACGGAGATGCCGCCGGCGCACAGCATGCCTCCGACCGCGTCCGCCGACTCGGCCAGATCTCCGTCGTGATCGGATGCACGGTGATCGCCCTGCTGGCGGCGCTGTACGTCCTGACGACGATGGTGTTGCTGACGAACGGCGACTCCGGCGTCGGCTATGACGACTGCGGGTTCGTACCCGGAGGAGACGGCGGCGGTTTCGTACCCGGAGGAGACGGCGGCGGCTTCGACTTCGACTTCGACTTCTGAGCCCCCCGGGCATGCCGATTCCCGCAGGCGACCATCCACGTCGACCGCGTGCGGGTGTCGGTTCACTCGATGGGGGTGACGCGGACCGAGCCGCCGGGGGTGGTTCCGTAGTCATTCCACGGGTAGGCAGGAGGCCCCAGGGACGGGCTGCGGAACGGTAGCAGCGTGTGGACATGGCCGTTGATGGCCACCTCCAACCGCTGTGGTGTGCTCGCCACTCGAGCAGAACCACCGGCCCGAGCCGAAGGACCGGGACCGGGGAACCATCACCGAGTTCGGCGGAGATTGCGGCAGCCTTGTGGATGGTGCTGATCAGAAGCCACCACGTCGGGTCCGGGCTGTCGCCCGGCCACATCTGCTGTTTGATCTCGTGCGGAAAGCTGACCTCGTCGGTAGTCTCAACACCCCACGTCGGCCCCCACAGGCGTGGATCGTCGTCACCGGGCTCGGCGACGGCGAACATGTCGTCGTCCTCGCGCCAGGACGCCTGAAAACCGGACCGCGGGAGCAGCAGAGAGTAAGTTGCCATGCCCGAAGCTCCTCTCGTTCCCCGACCGGACCGATCGTCTATCCAGTGTGGGGGTGTGCAGCTCGAGAAGTCACCTCCGGCGCGGCGGCAAGCTCGGAGATGGCTGACGCAGCTCGCCGATGCGCGCATGCACGGCCGCGCAGTCTCTCACCCACTGGCGACAGCCGCGCGGGCGGATTCGTGCCCGACGATACTTACCCGGTGGGTTACCGCACCCGCGTCTCGGTGCAGTCCGGGTGCGTGCGAGCCCAGCCAGTGATGGACAGGCTCGACGACTACCTCACGCGGCCCCCGTCCAGGAGGACCGACCGTCCGCTGCCGATCGACCGGCTCACCGGGTTGCAGGGTCTGCTGGAGACGGCGCACCGCCTCGTCGTCGAGGTCGAGATCGATGGCACCGGCCGCCCAGTCCCAGTCCGGTGTCGACCACACGTAATGCAACGGCCCCCACCGCGGTGTCCACCCGTCCTCGTGCTGCGGTCACCTTGGCGCGAGAAGCCGGCCGTTGTCGTCGTCATGAGTGACGGACGCAGGATTCCTTGCCCATCCCAGCCTCGGTTAAACGATCTCTCACCGAAAGACATGGCAGATGATCTCGCGGTCGTGCTCGACCGGCTCGGCGTCGCTAAGGTTTCCGTGGTCGCGCATGACTGGGGTGGTCCGATCGCGGCGTATCTGACGCTGCGACATCCGAAGAAGGTGGCCGGATTTTCGGACTGAACACCGTCGGGCCGTGGCTCAAGTTCGATCTGACGGCGGTTCGCCATCTGTGGCGGTTCTGGTATCAGATCCCGATTTCCTATCATCTCAGCTACACCATCACCGGACGCTGGGACACACGCGTGGGCGAACCGGTTGGGCCCGCGGCACATGGCGTCCGGCGCCGGGGTCCGCGATGCTGACGCTCGTTGCGCGGCGAGTAGGGCTCCCACCGCCAAAACGCGAGTTCCAAGAGCAGTTCACGATGTACAGCACGGTCCGTGCAGCAATCGGGGTACTCCACTCACCGCCACAGGACCGAGAACGCGGGACACTGTCCGGCTGAGTCGAACTGTCAAGCATTTGAATCAGGTCGAGCTGAATGTGCCCACGCGGAACTATCCGACGGTGCCCGTTGTTGACGCATGCAGCAGTCGCGAGGTATCGCGGCACTCGACGAAGGGGCCCAAGAGATATGCGCATCGGAATCATCGGAGCTGGTCAGATCGGTGGCACGCTGACACGCAGGCTGACTGCGCTCGGTCACGATGTGTGCGTGTCGAACTCTCGGACACCCGACACCCTCGCAGCCCTTGAGGCGGAGACCGGCGCAAAGGCGGTACTGAACACCGAAGCCGCCGAGGGTGCGGACCTGGTGATCGTGAGCATCCCGCAGAAGAACGTCGTGGACCTTCCCGCCGGTATTCTCGCAGGCGCTGCCGATGGTGCTCCGGTGATCGAGACCAACAACTACTATCCGCAGCAGCGAGACGGATTGATCGCCGCCATCGAAGACGGTCAGGTAGAAAGTGAATGGGTGCAAGAGCACCTCGGAGTGCCGGTGTTCAAGGCATTCAACGGAATCTGGTGGAAGCATCTTCTCGAGAAGGGCCTACCGGAGGGGTCGAGCGGCCGGATCGCGCTCCCCGTCGCCGGCGACGATGAACTGAAGAAGCAGGTGGTATTCGATCTGATCAATCAGCTCGGCTTTGACCCTGTCGACGCGGGCACAGTCGAAGATTCCTGGCGTCAGCAGCCGGGAACCCCGGTCTACGGCAAGAATTTTGATCGGGAATCTACGTTGAAGGCACTGGCGCAGGCAACGCCTGAGCGCACAGCCGAGTGGCGTGCTGTGGCGCAGTGAGCGATCGGTGTCGAACGGCGGTTCCCGAATACGAAGACGCCGCTCGGCCGGTGGGTTAGTCCTGGTGCGACGCGCGCGCCCAGGACGGCATCGGTATCGAGACGGCGGGCGCGCGGGCGCCCGATCCGGTGCACGGCCATCCGCTGGGCCGCGTGCGGGCGGTACTCATTTCGGTGGCGTTGTTGCGGGCGGTGGACCCGCATCGGGACCTGGTGGACGATTCGGTTCCGCTGGCGGCGGGGTGGCCTGCACAACACCACGGTGCGACCGGCGCCGACTTCGGAAACTGATGACATGGTTGCGCTAGCGTTGTGCTGCGTCGGTCAATAGTTCGGCGACGAGGTCGAGGTCGTCGGTGGTGATGTCGCGGCCGCCTACTGTATGGATCCGTTGAAGTGACTGCGGGCGTTTGCGGTTGAACCACAGATCGACGTGGATGGCGATGTCCTCCGCGGTGGCGGCTTCGACGGAGCGAATCTGGGCCAGCGCCGCTGGGCGTGTGGTCTCGTCGAGCACGAGGTGCACGATGTCGAGCAGGTCGGTGCCTTGTTTGTCCGCCGAGCGGTTCATCACCGCCTGGAGTTTCATCGCGATCAGCGGCCCGGGCTCGGCGACCGGCGTGGTGACTGCGACGCGCTCACCGCTGGTGCGGATCACCTCGATGGTCATCTCGGTTGCGGTGTCGTTGGCCCAGGCGTGCGCCGAGGCGTGGAGGCGGTCCCCGGGATCGTCGCTGGGTTGGTCGAGTTCGACCTGCCGGACTTCGAGCACGTCGACCTTGACTGATCCGTACCGGGTGGGCAGTAGGACGGCCGCCGGCTCGACCGGTTCGGCGCCGTCGGCGGCGCGAAGGACCTCGAGCTGGGGGAGGCGGCCGTGAAGTCGGTCGACGAGGTCGAGGTCGACGGTGGCGCGGTAGGGGTTCGACAACCGTGACAGCACGGCGAGGCCACCGACGATGACGGGCGCCTGGCCGATGAGTGCTCGAACTTCGATGACACCTTGGACGACGGCGGCCATGGCATCGCCGACGAACATGACGTGGCGGCTACCAGACACGGGTCCACCGATCGCCGGGTGTCCAGGCGTCGAGGATTTCCCGGCCTCGCCCGAGGTCTTGGGCGAGATCGAGCGCAACGAACACCGGATGCGCGAGCGGCCATTCGAGCGGATTGGTATCCAGGTCGATCCGGGCTTGGACGACCGCGGGAACCGGGGCGACCCGGACGGTGGCGTGCGCGTGCCGGGCGGACTCCGCGGTACCGAGCAGGGTGCTCGCGCGCCGGAGGATCGATGGGTCGGGAACGAAGAAGTCGACGGTTTGACCTTCCCGGAATGCGAGGGGTGCGCCGTACGCGGCGGCGGCAGCGGAGTCGGTCAGTGCCCACCCGGGCCCGTCGAGCGCGTCGAGACCGAGCCGGAGCGTTCGTTGCAGGCTGGTATCGCCGGGCGTCGGTGGCTGCGCCAGATGAACACGCGGGCTCGTCCAGCGGCCGGCGACCTGCCAGAACAGGTCGGTGCCGATCAGAGTGTTGTTCGCGTCGAGGAGGCCGTCTCGTCGTAGGGCGGCGAGAATCTCCGAGACAGTGCTGGGGGAGCGACCGAGTTCGCGCGCCAACCCGCGCACCGCGCCAGCTCGTTCGGGATGAAGCAGTATGGCGGTGGCGACCTCGAGGCCGGCCTTGCCGCCGAGTGCCTCGGACCGTGCGGCGCGTTCCTTGACCGGCTGCACGTCGGCGTCGATCACCAGGCGATCCGTGCGCAGCGCGAGTCGACCACGCAGGTCGAGGTAACCGCCATGGTGGCGGATGAGCACTGTGCGCGCATCCTCGGTCACCCGGTCCGCCACGACGAGCAACGGTGTGGACGCGGCCGAGGTCATCGAGGGCGGGACTTCGGTGAGCAGCCGCTCGGCGACGTCGCCGGTGACCAACGTGCGGAACTCCAGCCGGATCGGCACTCCCACGCCGTCCGGATCCACGACCACGTCGGCGCTGGCCCCTAAGGCGGTCACGGGCGGGCGGGCCTCAATGTCCAACTGCGCGAAGGCATCGACCACGAAGGCCTCGATGCCAGCACCCGCGCGCCCCTGCTGGATCCGCCGTCCGTTCACCGTTCCTATCCTTACAGATGTTCGGTGTTCGGTCAATACCGAACACCGAACAAAGCGCACGGAGTGGTGTCGGGGAGTGCAGGGGCGGTCACTGCTGGTGCCGCGGCCGCGGTGTCGGCGCCCGGTGGTGTGGAGTCATGAGCGCAGCGCCTGGGAGACCGCAGAGCACGAGATCGCCCGCGCAGAAGAAATCGATGAAACCGTGCTCGCATGACTGCGAGTGACGAGAGTCCAGCAAGGAGAGGGCAGTTCACGGCAATGGCTAGCGCAGGGAGGGGGTGATGTTGCACTGTTTCTGTCGCGCCACTGAGTGTGGGTTGCTCCACCTGGGTGGCCGCCGATGGCACCATGACGGCCGACCGCGTCGGCGGCGTTCCGATCGCCGATGGTGTCCGTCCAGGTCGGGTCGCGCACCGGGACGGGTGTTGCTTATGCTCGATTCCGTAATTTCGCCGAGTGGAAGGTGGCGCTGGATGGCTCGAAACAGCGGCAACCGGCCGATAAGTGGCCCGGAGTTGACGGTCGGTGTCCGGGTGCTGGTCCGCAGGAGCGCCGGGGCCGATCTCACCGGTGAGGTTGTCGAGGATTATGCGGCGGTGACCGATCCCGGCGGTGGTGGGCACGAGTGGGCGCCGGTGCATCGGTGGGCGGTCGCGCTCGACGACGGGCGGCTGGTCTTTGCTGGCACCGAAGACCTGACCATCGATCCGGGCGTCCACCGCTCCGCCCCGGACCGAAACCCGGAACCGGATTCGGCCGTGCGGACGCCCGGCCGACACCGGGGAGAGTGATCGGCGGCAGCCGCTTCGTGGACGGTTCTGGGCAGTATCAAACATCGTGCACCGAATTGCGCTAGCACCCGCCCCGCGCGTCTCGCCCGCACGCTCCGCCGGCTCGGCATCGACGGCAACACCGAGCACATGGCCACTGCCATCACCGCACTCGCGAACGACCCGGACTGGCCGCACCGCGCCCGCGAGATCACGTCCAGCGCATCGGACTGGTAAGCCGGATCGGCTCATTCACCTGGGGAGACGACACGTCCCCATCGCTACGGGCTGAGGAGGTGTTGTACCGATCCGCCTCCTCCTGGCGAGCCGATCCGCCGAGCGACCGCCCGGTGACGTCGACGGAACCCACTTGCCCCTGCCGCGGATGAAATCCCTGGTCAACCGACTCCAGAATTTCTGCAGTGGCGAGTGTAGACATTGAGGTATCGCCGTTGTAGAGTTCCTTTCGTCGCAAGGAAAGAGTTCACGAAGTGCGGGAGAGGATGAACTGCCCGCAGAGAAGTACCGCAAGAGACGGATGTGCCGGGCAAGGGTTGATGTGAGTGTGTAAGGCCCCGGCATTTCCGACCGGCGACCGGGCAGCAAGACGAGCCCGGCAGCCGGCAAAAGTGCAGTGAATAAGGAAGTGAAACCCGCTCCGGCCCCCGGTGCCTCACGGCGCCGGGGGCCCTGTCCGTTGAAAGGTGTCACCCGATTCAGCAAGACTCGCCCGATCACAACCCGGCCGGGAAGTTCGACGACGAGGGCTACCCGGCCTACAGCATGGGCCACGCCGCTGAGATCCTCGGCGTGACACAGGCATTCCTTCGCAGCCTCGACGCCGCGGAGCTGCTCACCCCCGGACGCTCGGAGGGCGGCCACCGCCGCTACTCCCGATACCAGCTCCGGCTCGCCGCCCGGGCCCGCGAACTGATCGACCAGGGCACCGCGCTCGATTCCGCGTGCCGCATCATCATCCTCGAAGACCAACTCGCCGAGGCCCGACGCATCAACACCGAACTCCAGCACACCCACCGCCCAAAGCCGGACAGGCCCGGCCCCGTATCCGGCTGAAACATCGCCGCCTGTTGCCGAACGGGAGATGAAGATGTCCAAGGACCAACCCGAGGGAGCGTTCGACAGCACGGTGTCGCATGCGGTCCCCGATGGTGATTCAGATTCGCGCATACCGCAGACTCCGGCCGAGTCCGCTACGCCGGCCGCGGGCGCTGCGAAACACCTGCAGTTCTCCGCGCGGGTGGACCCCGAACTGCTGCGGCAGGTGAAAATCGAAGTAGCCACCCGTGGAACGACTATGCAGGCAGCGACGGCCGAAGCGTTCCGGCTGTGGCTGTCCTCGAAGTAGGCCGTATACGGGCATGGGACACATCCAAGGTGAGTGCGAGTGTCTCACTTCATTTTGTTCGTCACTTCGCTCACTGCACTCTTGAGCCACCACCGGAGATTCCGACTTCCGACCAATCGCGCGCCATCTCCGAACCGGTTTGATGCCTGCGACGTGAACGGCACCGGATTGCCCTCGACCACAGGCTCTTGCGTCCAACGGTGCGGCGACCCGTAGATCGCCTTGAGGGCGTCGCGGTCATTTCCCAGCTCTACCAGCTCATCTTCGGAGATTTCATGATGATGGAGCGGATCGGGAGCACCCGCAGTTCCTGCTCCACGATTCAGCTCCTCGTAGAGCCTGACCAGCTCGCCAGCAGCCTCTCCCACCTCGGAATGTCCCCGCAGACGTTCGATAAGGAAGGGCAGTACAGGGATGAGGGCCCTTCCTTCTGCGCGGTCGATCCAATCATCTTCCCAACCGAGGGTTCCGTCGGGGCTTGTCTTTGGCTCCCCGAAGAGCTGACGTGCTCCATCGACCGTATATCCCTGGTCGTACAGATCTTGGGCAGCGATCCACGACTGCTCGGGCATTTCACTCCTGTTCACTCTTGTTACGAGCTTCTCAGTCGGACAGTTGTGCGGTGTGCTTGGCGCGAAGACAGTGAATCCGCTAGGTGACGGTTTCTCCAAGGACCCCCGCACGCGCTCGGGCGTGTCGCTCAGCCGGACAGTAGTCGCGCCAGCTGAAAGTCAGGTCCTCAATGGTCCGATCCGCCGCTGGGTCAGCGGATCCAGGTCAGAGGTTCCAGAGTCGGAGTAGCGCGGCACGCAGGCTGGCAGAGATGATCCGGTGATCTGTGGTCAGCCGGGGATTGGGGTGCCCGAGGTCGGCGAGCTGTTGTTCGGCGTCCGCCACTGACAGCGGTTGCAGGTTTGCACGGGTGCGCACGAGGTGGCCGAAGGCGCTGTGGGTGTGTGGGATCGCGATGGCGTCTGAGTCCACGACCGCCGGCGGGTAAATCCGGTCGTTGTCGTCGGTGACGAAGATGAGGACATCGCCACGTTTGAGTCGGGCACGTCGGTCGTCGAGGCGGAACCATTCGAGCTGATACGTCGTCGCTGGCCCGCCGGTGGTGACCGATGATCGGCCCGCTTGAGTGGCCCATGTTTGTTGCTCGGTTGCGCTGGGTTCGTATTCGACGATGTGCCGCAGGAACATCCGGGTAACCCGTACGGGCAGGAAGTCGCGGTTGGTGCGCATCCGGCCACCGACCCCGGGGATCGGCACCGCCCGACCGATCTGCCATGCGGTGGTGGCGTTGTCGAGGAATGCCTGGTCGACCTCGGTGATCTCCTCGATGTCGTCGATGAACCTGCGCACGGAGGTGACGATGTCGGGGTCGTCGGTGATGACCGCGGCTTCCTCGGCGAGGGTGGAGCTGTGGGAGGCGTTGGCGGAGCCGATGACCGCCCGCCGGTCGGTGGCGATGACGTTGGCGTGCAGGTTCGGCGACGACAGGACCCGGACACCGGCCTCGACGTAGTACGCAAGCGCAATCGGCGAGGTCACATGCGCGCGCACCGCCGCCCGGGAGGCGTTCACGACGAGGAGATCACCGGCCCGCAGCGGCAGCAGAGCGGGCGCGTCCTCGCCCAGGTACGCGACCGCCGCGTGGCGCGGCCCCCTCACTCGAATGGCGCGGGTGATGTGCGGCCAGGGACTCGGCCCGTGAAATGTCGTCCCCATACGTCGAACGGTAGCGCGGGCGTGATGCGCTGTACCCCGATTGGCTCGGGGCAGGGTCGCACGGGGCAGCCCGTGAGGTAAATTGCACCGCCGGTCTCTGCGAAAAGCGGTGATGAACTGCGAAGATGACACGTCCCCATCTCTTCTGGGCGACGATGCCGCGTGCCGCCCTACAGCGGTGGCGGCGGTTCCTCCCCGTGGACGAGCTTCCACCACAGGGTCGCGCGCTGACGAGGGATCGGGTCGACGATGATCACGTCGGCCCGATCGGCGGCGGCGAGCATGTAGGGTCGGCGGCGCTCGCGCCATTGCGAGGCGACATCCTCGAGGCCGTCGATGCTCATGGGACTGTCGAGGGTCTCGCACGCCAGTTTCAGCCACGGGACGAGGTGGCGTTCGGCTTCCCGGGTGATTCCGTTGCCCGCTATGGCGTTCTCGACGAGGAGACTTGTCAGATCGCGGCGGATCCGCCACCGCAGTTCAGCTTGATCGACAATGCAGGACCGCTCGGTGGCCCGATCGTGGTCGGCGTCGGCCGAGTCGGCGGGGGCGGTGCGAAGCCGTCGGGTGGCCCTGCGCGGTATGGCCCCGAACATCTCGGGCCGTTGGTGCTGATCGAGGGCGCGGGCATGGGTACAGACGTCACACAGTTCGGTGAGCGCGGGCAACGACGGCCGCCGGTGGGTGGCGAGTTGGGCGAGCATGTCGGCGCCGAGGTCTTCGGCGCGCGCAAAGACCTCCAGCCCGTACCGGTAGCGCATGACCGCGGCGTTCTCCCAGTGGCCGGCGAGTGTGCGCTCGCGGCGGGGGAGCCCGGCGACAGCTGCGAAGAATCGTTGCTCAGCTACGAGTGCTTTGTCCCGTAACTCGGTGGCTGCGGCATCGCAGCGGTCGGGGGTGATGCCCTGCAGCGGAATCAGCGCTTCCCGGAACTCGTACACAGCGTAGGCGAGGTTTTCGAGATCGACGGGGTGGGCGCGCGTGCGTAGCGTGAGTCCAAGCGCCATGCCGGGAAGCTTAACCGGACCGGTAGGGCGACGATTGTGACGCCAGGCCGGCCGCGACCGAGTTTGCCGGCCGGGTGAGAACTCGCACCGGCGGCACCGGCTCGACATCAGCGCTGGTGGTGTCGTATCGCCCCTTGATTGTTCTTTGACCAGCAGAAATGACACGTCCCCTGACCTGGGCATCGGTGCGCTGGTAGTCTTGTCGCCGCGCTCCCACCCGGGAGATTCCTGAGGTCTGTCGTGGTCGGCTTCAGAAGTGGCAATGAGCTTGTGGCACACGTGTATCCAAGTGCCGCGGCCCTCCCCGGGTGGATCAACTGTCTCGATTCCGCCCCAGGGCGTCGTCCTCGCGTGTGGGGCAGCGGCGACCAGGTGTCTTTGGCAGGGGATCGGATCGAGACGGATGGAGAAATTGCATGAGTGAGCAGCGTGGACGTGACTTCAAGGTCGCACCCTTCGGAGGGCGTGCAGATCGGACACCCAAGGAAGCGGCGCCCGCAGACCGTGGTCCAGCTTCCGGCCGGCCAGCCGGGTCAGGCCGTCGTGGGAATGGTGATCTCGGCTCTGCCGTCGATGGCCGATAGTTGGTAATGCGGGCAGGTGACCACCTGCCGAGGAACGGGAATCGCCTGACGGTCGGTGTCGAGGTAGAGGCGGTATGCGAGCTGCCCGCGTCGATGGCTGCCGGTGCCTGGGTCGACGGCGCCGAGGAAGTACCCGTGCGCGGAGTCGATGGTCGAGAAGATCGTCCGCGCCCACTCGGCGGGCTCGGCGGGCGGCAGATACCGCGGCACGCCCGTCTGCGCGTCGACGGTGTGCACGATGACCGTGACGGCGAACCCGGTCGCCGCGGGAAACCACTCCTCGGCCGCAACGTCGAACGGTGCGACGGACGTGTGAATCTGCAGCTCGATGTCCGTTCCGGTGCGCGCCGCCGCTGTGATGATGTGGGGATCCGCCGAAGCATCCTGTGCGGCCAGGTTCGGCAGCGCCTGGTGGCCGTCGGCGCGGATGCTGCCTGGATCAGCGGACATGGGGCAAGGGTACGGGCCCGCCGATACACCGCCCGCGGGGTGACGGCGATTAGTCCGACCGGCGCCCGATCCTGAATAATGGGGTTTGACCTGCAGTGATGACAGGTCCCTGACGGAAGGACTGGGCCGGTGAATGTGGGTGACCGCGTCAAGGTGCATGCCGACGCCACCTCGGAGTTCGTCATCGTGAGCATCGACGGCGAGGGCGCGGTCATCGAGTCGGTACGCGACGACGTCCCCGGTCAGTTCCCCTTCCACGCCCGCGTCGAGCGGTTGGTCCCGGTCGAGTCCTGATCTCGAAGAATGCCACCTGAACTGGCGGAGGTGGCACGCACCCAGGAGATTAGCGCGCCGACCCGGCGGGTCCCTGGCGGTCATCTGTCCGCTGCAGGGCAAGCCTTCTGCCATGGCCTCGTGGTGGCCTACATACTGGGCCTCTCCACGGTCTGCTTCTGTGCTTGCAGGTAGGACAATGACGGTCTCGGTGGCCTATTTGGCTGGAGCGACGGTTGAGATGTCGAACTGCAGCGCGTCATCACCGCAGGTCATAGCGTATTGAGTGACCCATTGTTGTAGTGATTCATATTATGAGTCATAATGTGAAACATGGATGTGAAGCGGCTACCAGTCACTTTGGATAGCGAGGATCAAGCGGAACTCGCTGTATTCGGCGATCCGGAACGCCTTGAATCCGACATCCTCAGGCAGTGGGCGCAGCAGCATCACATCACTGTCCGGGACAACTCCGAATCCGGCATCGCCCGTGCGTTGCTTCGAGCTGGGGCTGAATCCCTGAGAGAAAAGGCTCTCGAAGCCGGTTACGCGCGGCTTGCGGAGGAGCAGCGGTCTGAAAGCCGCGAAGAGCGGCTTGCCCATCGTGCGCGCTACGCGAATCGTGTCGACCGCTCTTACGCCGAATGACCACGGCGCTCCGTGGGCAGATCTACTGGTTCGATATGGGGCATGGAGAGAAGCCGTGGGTAGTCGTCTCGAATAACCTTCGAAACCGGAACCTGCATACGGTGCTGGCCGCTCGAATCACTACCACTCCGAAGCCGGGTATCCCGACTGCAGTCCCGCTCGGTCCCAACGATCCGCTGGTCGGATCCATCCTCGCCGATGACATCGTTCAACTTTTCGACGACGAGCTGGAAGCAAGCAGGTCGGGCGGCGCATTGTCGCCGTCGACGATTGTCGAGTTGAACAAAGCCCTGGCTATCGCGCTTGCCCTGCCGTGAGCTGCACGGCCCGAAATGGTGTGCCCTCGTAGGTGGTGCGGGCACAGTGTTGTGAATGGCGATCGGGCGACGTGAAAAGTTGCTGGAGGCTATCAGGTTAGAATGGCGTACTGGGTGAGCGGGACAACGATGGCCAGGTACCGGTCGTCGGCACACAGATCACGGTAGACGGTGAATTGGTCGTCGTGATCGTTGGCACTAAGCTTGATTTTTAACCTGGGCAGGCGGCCCCGACGGGGTTTCTAGCTTTGGTTTCGGCGCGTTTGCCCACGTGGTGATGCGGTGCGCGGTGGGTGTTTTTCGATCCGGGTGGGCGTCCGGGTCCGGGTCGACTGGGTTTCGGTGCACTGGCCGGAACAGGCATCGTCGCACGGGTGCGCGAAAACCCTCGACGAACCCGTGCCGGCGTCAATCGTGTTGGTGGGACAGGCCGTTCCCACGGGCGGCGTAGGTCCTCGGCCAGAGGACGGGCGAGCCGGAGTTGGGCGTAGGCCACCAGCACGATCCAGGTCCAGCGGTCGGCCGCCTCGGGACTGCGGAGCCGAGGTGCGTTCCACCCCAACGTCTGCTTGAAGAATCGGAAGGTGTGCTCGAGATCGAAGCGCCGCAGAAACAGCTGCCACAACCGGTCGAGATGGTCGGCACTGACGCCCGGGTCCGAGCACCACAGCCACACCGGGGTGGGATGCCGGTCCCCAGGAAGGTGGTCTACGGTCAACCGGATCACCGTGCCTTCCACGATCGGTGGCGGCCCCGGGTGCTGAGCCCACGAGCCACGATGAACGAGTCGCGGGTGCAACCGATTCCACGCCGAAGCGGAGGCTGTGCCGTATCGGTCCGTCTCGGTGCTCGAGGTGGTCTCGGGTGCAGGCCACGTAATCGGGTCGGCGA
This sequence comes from Rhodococcus sp. UFZ-B548, assembly GCF_903819475.1. Taxonomy (NCBI): domain Bacteria; kingdom Bacillati; phylum Actinomycetota; class Actinomycetes; order Mycobacteriales; family Nocardiaceae; genus Rhodococcus; species Rhodococcus sp. UFZ-B548. The sequence continues at coordinate 42,257 of NZ_CAIJDS010000041.1, read as the reverse complement.
ATCGAAACTCGGGGCCGTGCCGGGGTGGGCGCCCAGTACGGCCCGGTGGCGGCGCCGGGAAGCACAGCACCCGGTCCGAACGCATCCGACCCAACACCTGCACCGGGAGATCGGCGAGCACGAACGCCAACCGCGCCAACTCGTATCCGGCGTCGAACACCAGTAGAATGTCCGGGTCGCCGTCGCGGTGGTGCCCGGCCTCGCGCAACCGCGTGATCACTTCACGCACCTGGGTCGCCGTCACAGCGGTTTCGTCATCGTCGGGGCGCAAGCGGACCGCGTCGAGCACCGACGTCCACGAGGTACGCCCGGTCTCGAGTGCGGCGACGAACGAGTACGGCCACCCCGGGATCAGCTGCGCGTGATTCTTCCCGCGGCCGTAGACGTGGCAGAACCCGCGCTGCGGACTCGTCGGTGCATCCGGGCGCAACCAGGCACTGACATCGACGGCCAGAACGATCCGGCCGCCACGATCACACGGGATCGTCAGCCCGCCGAGGGCGCGACGCAGCCGAGTAAAATCTACTCTGCCGCAGTTGATTGCGTCGTACAAGGCGCCGTGACCGCGCCGATGCTCGACGGCCAGTGACAACTCGACCAGGGTGCGAACCGCGGTGCCGGAACACAGCAGCGCATCGGTCAACTCGAACAATGCATCACCTCGGGTCGGCAGACACCGGTAGAACTCTTCGCGGAACGACACCAGGTCGACACGCGGATCGGGGACCGATTCTTCCCCGACCGCCCACCGATCGGGCACACTGATACTCACGGCCACCGCCTGTTTTCGTCTCGAAAGTTCTCTGGAAGGAACCTCAAGATGATCAGGCGGTGGTCGCCTCATGCCGCGGCGACACGCCGAACAACACCAGCACCAACTGCCCCACGCGTTGGCCGAGGTTAAACGACAAGCTAAGAAAGTGTTCTGAAAGTGTCACGCCGCGCGGGTCGACTGCCAGGGGTGTCGTCCGCGTGCGGGGGCGAGTCGTCGGGTCATCAATCCGATCATTGCCCATTTGATCATCGCCTCCGAGTGCGCCGGGAGGCGTTCGTAGTCGTGGTCAAGTCGACGGCAACGCACGATCCACGCCAGGGTCCGTTCGATTAGCCAACGGTGCGGCAGAACACTGAATCCCAGCTTCCCCTTGGGTTTCCGCACGATATCGAGCGTCATCCGGCAATGCTCCGCGACCCACGCGACGAGACGTCCGGCGTAGCCGCCGTCTGCCCACACCATCGACGGCATCACTGTCTTCGCCCGAGACAACGCCAGGCGCCCGCCGTCGCGGTCTTGCACGCTCGCCGCGGTCACCAGCACGACCACCAACAGGCCCAGCGAGTCCGTGACCACGTGTCGCTTCCTGCCGTGGACCCGTTTCCCGCCGTCCCATCCGCGGGTTTCCGTGCCGACCGTGTCGGCGCCCTTGACCGCCTGCGCGTCGACCATCCCCGCCGACGCCATCGGATCCCGGCCGCTACGGTCACGGAGCTTCGCCCGCAGCGCGTCGTGGATGCGGTCGGTCACCCCGGACTCGTTCCATCGCTGGAAGTACCCGAAAACGGTCTGCCAGGGCGGGAAGTCATGCGGGAGCTGCCGCCACGAGCAACCGGTGCGGTTGACGTAGAGGATCGCTTCCACGATCCGCCGACGATCGTGGATCGCCGGGCGACCGCCCGGCAGCGCCGCGGGCACCATCGGTGCGATCAACTCCCATTGGGCATCGGTCAGATCGGACGGATACGGCGTCCGCTTGCGACGTTTCCTGCGAGCAACGACGGACCTAATCATGCCGCCACCGGGCCGGTCCGCCGCGCCCGAATCGAAAACTTTCAAAACACTCTCTGAGTATCGCGAGAGTCCTAGCCGTTGGTATCGAACCGACCTAATCATGGCCGCGAAGGGGCGTGCAAGGCTTGTTCGTATCCAGCAGCTGCTCAAGGGAGTCTCCAGAATCGGACTGTTCGGGCGACCATGACTTCGGCGCAGTTGGTGCCTGACAAGCTGCGGCGCTGATCATGAGTGGGCGCTTCTGACCTCAGGCGCGATCACGACCATATTGGTTGCCGTAAGGAATTCCAGCCGGGTGGGCAGGTCAACAGGCGAGCCCCCACAGATCGTCAAGAAGCGCAGAGAAGATTGGCCGGAGCTGACGCGATCGGCGAGCTCGCGGCTCATCTCGACGATGTGAACAGCGAAGGACACCATCGGCAAGGTCACCGACACGGTCGTCACCTAGGTCCGCCATCGGGTCCTGTGCAGCGGAGTCGGCGCTCCGGGCGCTCGCCCGCAAGGCACTCGAACGCCGACATCGGTACACGCTGGTGGATCTCGCAAACCTGATCCGCCCGACCACGTGGCTGTAGTACGAGCACCCGAACTCGTGTCACAGCACCCCGAATCCGATGTGCTCGCGGCCCCGCATTCCACGCCATCACCTGCATGCGGTGATCACGGCTGCGCACTGTTTCGGCCAGCTGGCTAATGAGTTCGATGATTCGGCGCCGGGCATCCTCCAGTTCCGTTGCCAAGCGCTCTTCCTCCATCGACCTTGCGGCGCGGTTTCTGCCCTACATGGTCGAGCTTCCCAGTCCCACAAGCATTCCGAGGCGTTCATGCGGTCCGCTGACAACTCCTACCGTACGGTCTCGACACCCCCGCCGCGGCAGTGTCCTCGCAGCGGAAACATGGAGCAGGTCCGTCGATCCATCGGACCGGCGGGTTCCGTAGTTTTCCCGGATGTTCGCCGATGAGATCTGGATCACTATGGATGCCAGCGAGTGAGCACGGCGAATGGATCGGAAGTTTTTCCGTCGGGCCGTGGTTCACCGTCGGCGACGTAGCCGAAGGCATTTACGACGCAGACCTGAGTTCCATTGAACGCACTAACGACCGTACAAGTGTGATTTGCCGACGAGAAAGGAAAGCCGCATGACTGACGTGCAATGTGAACCCGCGCTTGCGGGGAGAAAGCCCAAGTGGGCCGACGCGGACATCGCTGAACTCGTAGACGAAAGGACCGGCCGGCTAGACCCGCGGATCTACACCGACGAGGCGCTGTACGAACAGGAACTGGAGCGGATCTTCGGTCGCTCGTGGTTGCTGATGGGCCACGAGACGCAGATTCCGAAGGCCGGCGACTTCATGACGAACTACATGGGCGAGGATCCCGTGATGGTCGTTCGTCAGAAGAACGGGGAGATCCGCGTCTTCCTCAACCAGTGTCGCCACCGCGGAATGCGGATCTGCCGCGCGGACGGGGGCAATGCCAAGTCATTCACCTGCAGCTATCACGGCTGGGCCTACGATACGGGCGGCAACTTGGTGAGTGTGCCTTTCGAGGAGCAGGCCTTCCCCGGGCTGAGGAAAGAAGATTGGGGCCCGCTACAGGCTCGCGTCGAGACCTACAAGGGCCTGATTTTCGCAAACTGGGACGCTGACGCCCCGGACCTGGACACCTATCTGGGTGAGGCGAAGTTCTACATGGACCACATGTTGGATAGAACCGAAGCGGGCACCGAAGCGATCCCGGGGATTCAGAAGTGGGTCATTCCCTGCAACTGGAAGTTCGCAGCGGAGCAATTCTGCAGCGACATGTACCACGCGGGCACCACATCCCATCTTTCCGGCATTCTCGCGGGCCTGCCTGATGGCGTCGATCTGTCGGAGCTCGCGCCCCCCACGGAAGGCATCCAGTACCGCGCAACCTGGGGCGGGCACGGTAGCGGCTTCTACATCGGCGATCCCAACCTGTTGCTCGCCATCATGGGGCCGAAGGTCACCGAGTACTGGACTCAGGGCACTGCCGCAGAGAAGGCTTCCGAGCGCCTGGGAAGCACAGAGCGTGGCCAGCAACTATTGGTGCAGCACATGACCATCTTCCCAACCTGTTCGTTCCTGCCAGGCATCAACACCATCCGAGCGTGGCACCCTCGCGGGCCGAACGAGATCGAGGTCTGGGCCTTCACCGTCGTTGATGCCGACGCACCCGACGAGATGAAAGAGGAATACCGCCAGCAGACACTGCGAACCTTCTCGGCAGGTGGTGTCTTCGAGCAGGACGACGGCGAGAACTGGGTTGAGATCCAGCAGGTGCTGCGCGGACACAAGGCCCGCAGTCGGCCGTTCAACGCGGAGATGGGACTCGGCCAGACCGACACGGACAATCCCGATTACCCCGGCACGATCAGCTACGTCTACAGCGAAGAAGCGGCGCGTGGGCTGTATACGCAATGGGTCCGGATGATGACTTCGCCGGACTGGGCTGCACTGGACGCCACCCGACCCGCAGTGTCCGAGTCGACCCACACGTGACCGCGGCGGGGCGAGCGGACCGCGGTGGAACCATCGCCGGGTCTCCACCTGAACAGAACTCCCGACTGATTAGGAAGAATTATGATTGACGCCGAATCGCCAACCACGGCATTTCGAACAAAACCCGCACCAGTAGACCCCAGCCTGCAGCACGAGATCGAGCAGTTCTACTACTGGGAGGCGAAACTTCTCAATGACCGCCGCTTCCAAGAATGGTTCGATCTGTTGGCCGAAGATATTCATTACTTCATGCCAATCCGAACCACGCGTATCATGCGAGAAGCCGAACAGGAGTATTCCGGCGCCCATGAATACGCACATTTCGACGACAATGCGCAGATGATGCGAGGGCGCCTGCGCAAGATCACTTCCGATGTGAGCTGGTCAGAGAACCCGGCCTCGCGCACGCGGCACGTGATTTCCAACGTCATGATCGTCGACGGTGATAACCCTGGTGAATACCACGTCTCGAACGTCTTCATCGTGTACAGAAATCGGCTCGAGCGGCAGCTCGATATCTTCGCTGGGGAGCGGAAGGACATTCTGCGTCGAACTGGTAGCGAAGCGGGTTTCGAACTCGCGAAGCGAACGATCCTGATCGACCAGAGCACAATTCTCGCCAACAACCTCAGCTTCTTCTTCTAGGAGTGACGATGGCCCTCACAAAGATATGCAGCTCCGGCGATTTGGCGCCGGGTGAGATGCTTCGCTTCGAGGAAGGTCCAGAGCCGATTCTGGTCTGTAACGTGGGCGGAGAGTTCTTCGCGACTCAGGACACCTGCAGCCATGCCGATTGGGCACTCTCAGACGGGTATCTCGAGGACGACGTCGTGGAGTGCACACTCCACTGGGCCAAGTTTTGCGTGCGCACTGGCAAGGCGAAGGCGCTCCCGGCCTGTCTGCCGTTGCGGACCTTTGTGGTCAAACTCGAGGGAGACGACGTTCTCGTGGACCTCGAGGGCGGAGTGACGACATGACTTCCGACATCGTGGTCATCGGGGGCGGGGTCGCTGGCGTGAGTGCCGTGCAGTCGCTGCGTTCGGAAGGCTATGACGGGCGTCTGTTCCTGATCGGCAAGGAACGCGAACTCCCATATGACCGCACCTCGCTTTCCAAAGCGGTCTTGGCCGGGGATCTGGCCGATCCCCCGCCGCTGTCACCGGCTGACTGGTACGACGAGCTACAGGTAGAGACGGTGCTCGACAGGACGGTCCTGCAGGTGGATGTCACCCGCAAGGAGGTTCTGCTCGACGGCGGCCGCTCGCTCGAGGTCGATCGTGTTCTCTTGGCGACCGGGGCCAGCGCGCGCGTTCCCTCCTTTTCCGGCGCCGACCTTCCTGGCGTCACCACCCTGCGAACGGTGGACGACGCGCAGCGGCTGCGCCAAGACTGGGAGCCAGGACAACGGCTCGTCGTCGTCGGCGGAGGCTTGATCGGCTGTGAGGTTGCCACCACCGCTCGGAAGCTCGGGCTCGAGGTCAGCATCCTCGAGGCCTCAGACGAGTTGCTACAGCGCGTTCTGGGCCGCCGGATCGGTGGCTGGTGCCGGGCGCGCCTCGAGGAACTCGGGATTTCGGTCATGGTGAACACGGGAGTCGCCGAGTTCGACGGGGTGGACAGGATCACCGCCGTGATCGGCACCGACGGACGGCGTTTCCCGGCAGATAGTGCAATCGTGTGCGTCGGCGCGGAACCCGAGACGGCGATAGCCGAGCAGGCTGGGCTTGCGTGCAGCCGCGGCATCATCGTGAACGATTCCGGCGGCACCGCCGCTGAGGGGGTCTTCGCGGCCGGCGACGCGGCATCATGGCCGCTACGGACGGGCGGCCGGCGGTCGCTCGAGACCTACATCAACAGTCAGAAAGAGGCGACCGCAGTTGCGTCCGCGATGTTAGGGAAAGCCGTTCATGCGCCGCAACTACCGCTGTCGTGGACCGAGATAGCCGGACATCGCATACAGATGATCGGCGACATCGAAGGTTCAGGGGAGTACGTCATGCGAGGCGCTCCCGACGACGGCCCGGCACTGCTCTTCAGGCTCACCGACGGCAAACTGACTGCGGCCCTTTCGGTGGATGCTCCGCGAGAGTTCGCCATGGCGACCCGCCTTGTCGAGAGCGGTGCTCAGGTGGGCCGGGACGTTCTCGCCGACACAAGCGTGGAGTTGCGCGAACTGAATCGGGCGGCACGCGAGAGAACAACAGCGGCATGACAGAGAGCCCTGATCGCGGAGTGATCAGCGGTGCCGCTAGGGCCGATCACTCATCCGCTCCGCCGCGCCACTGGTTCGGCGACGATATGCACCAACGGTCGCCTGCTCTGCTGGATCGAGAACATGTCGAAGACTGGGTAGGACGCCAACGCAGGCACCGCGATCGAGTCGCATCTCCCAACCAGCGGTCAAGTCGGCTCGGGACGCCGGGTGGCCAATCTCCTTCGGCCATCACACACGGCAACAGGAAAGCCATACCCGAGGTCCCTGGGTGATTCACAGCCTGCGGCCGACGGCGCAAATCACACTCCAAGAAAGGTAAGAAATGAGCGTTCAGAGACTTGGTTACATGGGCTTCGAGGTTGCGGATGTGCCCGCATGGCGCGCCTTCATGACGGAAAAACTGGGGGCCATGGAGGCCTCGAGCAGCGAGAATTCGGCGCGGTTCAGGATTGACTCCCGCAGCGGGCGCGCCTGATGGTCGAAAAGGGACCGTCGGATGACATCTCGCTCTCGGGCTACGAGGTCGAGAGCGAGGACTCGCTACTCGCGATCAAAAAGCGTCTCGAAGCGCATGGAATCGAGGTGACAACAGAGAGCGGCGAGTTGGCGGACGATCGCGGTGTCCTCGGACTGATTTCGTGCACGGACACGGCAAACACCCGGGTCGAGATCTACTATGGCGCGACGGAGCTGTTCGAGAAGCCGTTCATCTCGCCGACCGGGGTCTCGGGCTTCACGACCGGCGACCAGGGGTTCGGCCACTACGTGCTGGCTGTGCCGGATATAGATGCTGCCCTGGATTTCTATGTCAAGGGCCTGGGCTTCCATCTCTCCGACATCATCGACTGGAAGCTCAACGATGAACTGACGGTCAAACTCCACTTCCTGCACTGCAACGGTCGACACCACACCCTGGCGCTCGCCGGTCTCCCGGGAGCAAAGAAGACTCACCACTTCATGCTCGAGACCAAGCATATGGATGACGTGGGCCTTGCCTACGACAAGTTCGATGCGGACGGGACAGTGGTCATGACGCTTGGCCGCCACACCAATGACCACATGCTCTCATTCTACGGCGCGACCCCCTCCGGATTTGCCGTCGAATACGGCTGGGGCGCTCGCCAGGTCGAACCAGGCTGGTCCGTCGTGCGCTACGACAAGATCAGCATCTGGGGTCACAAATTCGTTGCCGAGCGCGACAGGCAAGTGAGCAGCAACGCAATCGAGGATGAATTGATTGACATCGATGCCACGCTGAGCGCCCCGGCGCAAGCGTAAGACGAACCGAACTCACAAGACGAAGAAAGGGATTCAGATGGGTTGGCTGGAAGACAACGTCATGATCGTCACCGGCGGAGGGTCGGGCCTAGGCCGGGCGCTGGTCGAGCGATTCCTGGGAGAGGGAGCCCGGGTGGGTGTCCTGGAGAAGTCGGCGGAGAAGGCTGAGAAGCTTGCCAACGACTTCGGCGAGGATGTCCTCGTGGTCGAAGGCGACGTGCGCAAGTACGACGACAATGCGCGCGTCGTCCAGGAAACGGTTCGCCAGTTCGGTCGCCTCGACACGTTCGTCGCGAACGCCGCGATCTGGGACTTCTCGACGAAGATGGTCGATATCCCGGTGGACCGACTGGACGCCCTCTTCGACGAAATGTTCCACATCAACGTCAAGGGCTACTTGCACGGTGCACGTGCGGCGGTCGAGGAGCTCGCCGCCACCGGAGGCTCGATCATCTACACCGTGTCGAACGCCGGCTTCTACCCCGGCGGCGGCGGCCCGCTCTACACCGCGTCGAAGCACGCGGTAGTCGGGCTGATCAAGGAACTGGCCTTCGAACTCGGCCCCAAGATCCGCGTCAACGGGGTGGCTCCGGGCGCAATGCCCACCGATCTGAGAGGACCTGGTTCGCTCGGAATGGGCGAAACCACCATCACCTCAGTGCCGCTCGGCGATCTGGTCAAACAGTGCACCGTGCTGCAGGAGCTGCCCGAGGCGGCGGACTACACCGGGCACTACGTTCTGCTGGCTTCGAAGGCGAACTCGAGGACGGCAACCGGCGCGATTATCAACTGTGACGGCGGGATGGGGGTGCGCGGCTTGGCCGAGACGGCCGGCGGAAACGACCTGTAAAAAGCAGCCCTCGGAAAGGAAGAAACAACAGCGAACGACACCAGGCCCACTTTCGGTACCCGACGCCCTCGCCGAAACACTCAACAATGACCACGTTTGGCTGAAGAAGGCCGACAAGATGACCTTCGGGGTGACACATGTGTACACCGGGAAGCTAACCCTCGTCGTCCGCATGGACTTCGGCAGGGGCGTCATGTCCGACGTCGTCGAACATGCCAACGCGGACGACGCGCCACCCAGCGAATTCGTGCTCACCGGTGAACAGCGAGAACTGGCGGCGCATGCTGGTGACAGGCGAGCTCACCGTCAACATCGCGCTGGTCACCAAGCAGATCTCGGTGAAGGGGAAGATGGGACCCCTGCTGAAGGACATCCCACAGTTCAAGTACATCATCGTCAAGTTGAGCGAGCTCGGGCCCCGCGCATTGGATCAAGAGGCCACTTGACCTGGCTACCTTCCGAAGTCTCGGGTAGGTCCTTCCCGAACCTCCGGGATAGCAGTCGGTGACCACGGTGCCGGGATCCCCTCCGGGCCCACATTGTGGTTACCCAGCCGCTCATGGCGCGAGTCTGGTTTGTTGGGGAGACTGGACCGTGACAGCGAAGTCGCTGATCTAGGGAACAACATGGAAATCGACACCGTGAGGGTGCTGCGGCAGAGTCCGGGCATCACGACGACTCTGGCCCTGTCGGGCGAGACCCGTGAACGTGTGGTTGTCCGGCGGGTGGATCTATCCATGACGTTCCCATGGAGTTGGCACTGGCTCGAAGGTGAGCTGGAGGCCATGCGCAGGGCGAGGCTGCCACACGTCATCCCCACCCAGATTGCACACAAAGGACCCGACCACGTCGATCTCGTCCGCCCATTCATAGCTGGTCTCGACATTCGAGAATGGTCTGCGCAGGAGTCACCCCAATCGCTCGACGTCCAGCTCCAGCTGATGTGCAACCTGTTCTACGCACTGGCTCGTCTGCACCGAATGGGAATCGCTCACGGCGGGGTGAAGCCAGCGAATATCATGCTCGCGGAGGGCACCAATCAGCTCGTTCTCCTCGACGCCAGCGTGACGCGGACTCAATTGGCTGCCGTGACCCATCCCGTCGAGGGGCCGGAAGGTCGATATCTGCTTCCGGAAAGTCCCGGACTCGCACACCCGGCGGCGGGCTTCACGGCCGACATCTTCGCAGCGGGGTGGGTACTCCTCGAGTCGACCGCGGAGGGAAATCGGACGGCCAGCGCGTTGCGTAGGGCGAACCCTCGTATCGGTACCCACGCAGAGCTGTCACACCTGGTCGATATCGTCGGCCTCCCGGCTACGCTGCGCCCGATATTTCTCAAGCTGCTGAGCCCACGGGCAGCGATCCGCTACGAAAGCGCCGACGAGGTGCTCGCAGCGCTCGAGGCGGTGGTCGCGACCGGCGGTGGGGAGAGCGCTCTCGCGTCTGCTGTCGCGCCGCCCCGGCAGTGCGGATCGCTCGCCTACGTGGAGCCGCCGTTGGTAGGCAGGCATGACGAACTCGCCACCCTCACCGCATGTGCCGACGGCGCGAGCCGATCGTCCGGCGCGGTCACATGCCTGAGCGGTGAGTCAGGAGTCGGCAAGAGCCGCCTGCTCGACGCCGTCGCCACGCACGCCTCGACGGCCGGGGTGACCGTGATGCGTGCCGGCGCGTTCGACCACGCGGCGGCCCGTCCCCTCGGCCTGTTCGCCGGCCCTTTCCGCGACGTGGTCGCCTACTTGACCGCGCACCCGCGCGAGGCCGAGCGGGTGCGCGGAGAAATGGGTGAGCTGCTCCCGGCAGCACTCGAACAGATACCGGAGCTGACCGCTGCCTTCGGCGATCCACCCGCGGCGAAGAACTCCGACAGCGGATTCGGCGATCACGCGGTAGCCGCCGCCCCGACTGCCGTCGCTCGACTTCTTCGCTCCGTCTTCACCAAGGAACAACCTGGACTGATCGTGGTCGACGACTGTCAGTGGGCCGACGATCTCAGCTGGCAGGTGCTCGCCAAACTAGCTTCGACGATAGCGATGGAGGAAACGCGATCCCAGTCGAACGTGTCGTTGATATGTTCGTGCCGAACGGAAGCTGTTGCGCAAGTGAGGGCCTGGGAAATCAGTGATATCGAGTTTCTCGACCTTCAGCCGTTGTCCGCAGCCGATACGGAGGAATTGATCCGGTCGATCGGTGACCGTATCCCCGACGAGATCATCCCCTATGTCACGAAGTACTCCAAAGGCAATCCGCTCGAAACCATGCTGGTTTTCCAGGCGCTCGTCGACTCGTCGGCGTTGACGCGCGAGTCGGGTCGATGGGTGATGGACGAGAATGGGATGGCGTCACTCCCGCTGCCGTCGCAATCCCGCGATTCCGACGCCGCGTCGGGGAGGGACAGTGTGCTCGTCTCGTCACGGCTGAGTCTATTGTCGCCGGACACACAGCAGGCGATACGTCAGGGCGCGGTGCTGGGACGCCGGTTCTCGTCCAGGCTTCTGTACGCGGCACTGGCGGCGAGCCCCACGGACGTCGATCAGCTCCTCCTGGAGGCAACCCAGCACGGAATCGTGCGCGGCATCGCGGACGGCGGCCACGCCGAGTTCGAATTCACGCACGATCGGCTCCGCGAAGCCGTGCTGAGAACCTTGACCGACGACGCCCGGCGCGAGCTGCATCTGCGCGCCGCACAGGCACTCGAAGGCGTCCCTGCGGTTCGGGCCGACTACGACATCGCGTATCACTTCGACCGCTCCGGCCGAGCCGCATCTGCAGTGCCGTACGCCCTACGTGCGGGCGAGGCGGGACTGAGGCACAATGCGCTCGACGTCGCGGAAGGCAACTTCAAGATCGCTGAAACGGGACTGGCCCTGTGCGAGTCGGCCGACGACACCGCGAGATTCCGTGTTCACGAAGGACTCGGCACAGTCCACATGCTCCTTGGGAACTACGATCTGGCCGCGAAGGAACTGGCGTGGGCATACGAGCTGACCCGTGCGCGCTCGGGACTCGACTCTTCACGGGTTGCCACTCTGCTCGGCGAACTCGCGTTCAAGACAGGCCGATTCGATGATGCCGCGGAGTGGATGCGACAGAGCATGCACGACATCGGGCTTCGCTTGCCCCGGAGTTCCATACTCGCCGCCGTATTCGCGGTCGGCGAGGTGGGTCTGCTTACCCTTGGTTGGCTCTCTCGCCGAATCCGGCCGGGCCGAGCCGGAACAGAGCGTGACCGCCTGGCCGCCCGCATCCACAACCGGCTGCTATACGAATGGTGGTTCGTCAGGTCACCGATCTGGCTGGTATTGGCCATCCTCCGTGGCGTGCGTTTCGCGAATGCCGCAGGAAGCACGCGTGAGCGGGCACAGGCATACTCCACCGCTGCCGTGATTTCCGGTGTAGCCCCCGTCCTTGCGCCGCTGGCGTTGCGCCTCGCCGACCGCTCGCTGCGACTGCGCCAGACGGCGGGCGAAGGCTGGGGCATCGCCCAGTCGCACCATTTCCGGGGATTCGTTCTCTACGCTGCCAACCGGTACGACGAGGCGATCGCGGCGTTCGACACCGCAATCGCCGCCTTCGACACTGTCGGGGATCGTTGGGAACAGGTAGCCGCGATGTGGCAAAAGGCGCTGTGTCTGGCTCGACAAGGGAAACTTCACGATGCGGGAGTGCTTGCGCGTGACACCTACTGGGAGGGCAAGCGCAGAGGCGATCGGATCGGCGCGGGGACCGCCCTCGCGATCTGGGTCTGGTGCCTGCCGGGTGAGGTGAGCATGGAGACGATCTCTCGTGAACTGCGGCAGACGAATTCGGGCGACCGCCACACGATGGCGATGTTGCATGCGGCGCGGGCCTGGCGACTTTTCCACGCGGAGCAGGACGTGCAGGCTGTGGACGCGTTTCGGCAGGCAGACGAGCTGATCCGCGGTTCGGGCATCAGGAATCATTTCCTCGCACCGATCCTGACCGCGCACCTGCAGGTCCTTCGCCTCTCGCACGACGCCGCACCTGCCTGGTGGACGGAGGAACGCCGGCTCCAGGCCACGGCCGCACGACGGCAGCTCACTCGTGCCCGGTGGTCGGCCATCGTCTTCTGGGGCGAGCGGCCCGCGGTTCTGCGGGAATGGGCGTTGATGTCGTTTTCGCGGGGACACAAGTGGCGCGGCCGCATGATCTTGGCCGCAGCATCTCGCAGCGCATTCCGATACTCGGCGCAAGGCGAACTCGCCGCATGCGCTCTGGTCGCTACACTGGTGGGGCTCACACCCCGACGAGGGCCGCTCAGCGCGCTGGCGCCGGTGACCGAACTGTGCCGACCGCTGGGTATCCGGGTGGATCGCGGGATCGTCGAGTCGGCGCACTCGCGAGACGCCCTCGTCGGCAGGGGCTCAGCCCGGCACCAGGCCCTGCTCGACGCTGTGAGCAGCATCGTCGCCTCCGAAGACATCGACGAGGTTCTCGACAAGCTCCGAGACGCAACTTTCGCGACGACCACCGCGCGCCGAGTCGAGATCTCGCGCCATACACCGGTGAGCGTCGATGCGATCAGAGTTCCGAACGCGTCTCCAGCGTCGATGCTCGGGGATTCGGGGGCGGCCGGTGAGGCCCGCGAAATGAAGTTGACGGAGCGCATCATCAAGCCGGTCGTCGGGAACGATGTCACCGAAACCGCGGTCGTCGCGGCCTTTCCCCTCGGTGAGAGCGAGCACCACGGGCCGACCATGGAGGTGCTGGCCGCGCTGGCGGGCGCCGTCATCGAGCGGGAGGGCCTTCGGCCAGCGTCCATGGAACGGATAGTGGAAGTGCAGGAGGCCGAGCGCGGGAGAATCGCACGTGATCTGCACGACGAGTTCGGCCACCTCTTCGCGGGCGTGATGGACGGACTCAGTGCTCTACAGAACTCCGAAGACGCCACCACACGCCAGACTGCGACCGATGTCCGCACGATCGTCCGACAAGGGATACAGGTGGCCCGGACTGTCGCGTGGTCATTGCGGCCCTCGGGGCTCGACGATCTAGGGCTCACCGGCTGCATCGAGCAGTACGTGGAAGATTGCCGGCAGATGTACCCGATCCGGATCGAACTCACCGCAACGGGACAGCCGATATCCGTTCCGCCGGCGGTCACGACCGCAGTCTTTCGTATCGTGCAGGAAGCACTGACCAATATCGGCCGACACAGTCGCGCCGGGGAGGCGAGTGTCATGATCGTGTCCTCGGCAGACACCCTGCGGGCCGTGGTCGAGGACAACGGGACCGGATTCGACCTCGACCTGGTCGGACAGCGCAGGTCGCTGGGATTGATCGGAATGCGGGAACGGGCCCGGCTGGTAGGCGGACGGATGTCCGTCGAGTCCCGACCAGGACAAGGTACGACGATAATGGTGGAGGTGCCGATCAGACGATGATCAGCGTTGTGGTGTGTGACGACCATGGCATTATCCGGTCCGGGATCCAGAGGATCCTCGAGACCACGACGGACTTTCACCTGGTGGCGTCCGCACCGACCGGAGAACTTCTCCTGCAAGCAGTGCGAGACTTCGCGCCGGAACTGGTGGTGCTCGACATCCGACTGTCCGACTGCAACGGCCTCGACCTGTTGGAACAGATTTCAGCCATCTCGCCCGAGACCCGTGTCGTGATGCTCAGCATGTACGGCGCCAGGGGGTACGTCGAGAAGGCGAAGACGCGGGGTGCGCGAGGGTACATCACGAAGGAATGCCTCGACGAGGAGCTCGTGTCTGTCCTCTACGCCGTGATGAAGGATGAAGGATTTGTCTCGTTTCGAGCCGACACCACCGAACCCGGCGGCTCCGAAGGCCTGCTCGAGGCCAATATCGACTCTCTTTCTTCAAGGGAGCTCGAGGTAATGAAGCTGATCGCCTCCGGCCTCACCAACACCGAGATCGCGGAGGAACTGACGGTCTCCCCGCGCACCGTCGAGAGCCACCGAGCCAGCATTCAACGCAAGCTGCTGATCCGCACCCGCGCCGAACTGGCCCGAGTAGCCCGGGACGCAGGCCTTTTGGACTAGAGCGTGTCTGCTTAATGTTCGGGAATTGATGCGTGATGCTGGGTATGTGTTGCGCGCCGACGAGATCCCCGATGACCTGTGGGCTGTGATCGAGCCCGTCCTACCCGCACTGGCGGGCCGAAGGGGGCGTCCGTGGAACGACCACCGGTTGACCCTGGAAGGAATCGCCTGGCGGTTCCGAACCGGATCACCGTGGCGCGATCTGCCCGAATACTTCGGCCCGTGGCAGTCGATCTGGGAACGGCATCGCCGCTGGTCGGACGACGGCACCTACATTCGGATGTTCGCCGCGGTGCGGGCGGCAGCCCCCGAACGAGAGGAACAGCTCGAACGTCTGCTGTCGATCGACTCGACGATTGTCCGCGCACACCAACATTCGGCTGGCGCCCTGACCGATGCGCACACAGGGGGCTCGGTCGAATGACAAGAATCTGGCCAACGAACCCGCAGACCACGCACTCGGCCGCATCGCGGGATCTCACACTCCCACGGTATCGAGGGCATGAGCATCGACGACCTCGTCGCCGATGCTGCGGCACTGATCGAACACCTCGGGGGCCCAGCCCATGTCGTCGGCACCTCGATGGGCGCGCGAGTAGTGCAGGAACTGGCCGTGGCCCGACCCGAATTGGTCATCAGAGCCATCATGATCGGGGCGACCGGAAGACCGTACCCGGTCGAGAGCGCGCTGAACCGGGGCCAACAAGCCCTCCACGCGCAGGGTATCGAACTGCCCGCAACCTACGCAGCGGCAGTCACCGCGCTGCTGAACCTGTCTCCCCGGACCCTCGCGGACCCGCAGAAAGCGCAGGAATGGCTCGATATCTTCGAGTACTCGGCTCCCGCCACGACTTCACCGGGGGTGCGGGCACAGGTCGCGATGGATCGATCCCGCAATCGACTGGCCGATTACGCCCGCATCGTCGCACCCACCTTGGTCATCGGATTCGGTGACGACCGAATGACCCCACCGGAACAGGGCCGTGAAGTGGCCGCCGCCATCCCCGGGGCCCGATACCAGGAAATCCCACATTGCGGGCACTTCGGATACCTCGAGCAGCCTGACGCAGTGAACGCGCTGCTCATCGCCTTCCTGACAGGGAACCCCCTTCCCCCGCACCCAACCGCGATGAATCTGTACGGCCCGTGATGGCCCGATCCAGTCCTGGTCCGACGGCATCGGCGCAACCGACAAGTAGGGCAGCGATGAACTCGCGCAAGATCTTCCTGGTCCCCACGACCGATCACGAACAGATCCGCACCTGGATCCAGAAACATCATGGGGCCCCGGCGATGAACCCGAATATGGCGGCGGGGCGGCGCGAGACCACCCTTCTCCGGATCGACTTCGTCGGTTTCCGGCCCGGCCCGGACCTCGAACATATTACGTGGAGGGAGTGGTTCGCACTGTTCGACGAGTACCGCCTCGCTTTCCGCTTTCCCGCGACCGAGGGCAGCACGGATTTCCAACTGATCTCCCGCGCGGCGACGACGGGCCCACCCCGAACCGGTGAGCGGTCGGAGTGATGTGGAACCGGCAGACCCGCTTGCCCGTTCCACCACCGGGCGGCTCCACCACGGGGCAGCCGGACAGGATGAATGCGTTCACCACACAGCCGTGGCCCGATCTGGTCCGTCGGTAGGACGGGTTAGTCCACTCGGCCGGCGATGCCAGGTCCCGTACCGTTACGAGCGGTGCCGAGTCGAGGGGTCACCACCCGAACCGCCGCTGGCACAAGAGGCTTCACCAGCCGGAACACTCGAACCCGGAGCTGAGCGCTCCTCGGACACAGAGCGCAAACCGGGGCACGGCAACGCGGACCGCGCTTCGGGAAGACGAAGTTCGATTCGAACGTCGTACCGGTCATGCGCCGCCGCCAACCGCGGCTCCTCTGAGCCAGGCCTTCGCATCGCTCGGCGTCGGCCACCGTCGGCCGGGGAGTACGCATCCACCGGAGCCCCTCACTGCCTCGGTGGCATCCCGGGTCAGATCTTCTTGACGACGCTCGACTTCAGTTGCATGGGACCGATTCCGTCGACCTTGCAGTCGATATCGTGGTCGCCCACGCCGTTCACCAGGCGAATGTTGCGCACCGTGGTACCGGCCTTGATGCCGGTGGGGCTGCCCTTGACCTTGAGGGTTTTGATCACCGTGACAGTGTCGCCGTCGGCGAGCACGTTGCCGACCGCATCTTTGATCGCCGCGTCCTCTGCGGTGTCCGCGGGTGCGTCCGCCGTGGGAGCCCACTCGTGCGCACACATCGGGCAGACCAGAAGGGGACCCATCTCGTAGGTGTACGAGCTGGAGCATTCAGGGCACGGCGGCAGGGTCTCGTCCACCGGGATATTCTACCCGCGGCCTCGTTCGGAACGGTCAGCTCCTCGGAGCATGTGGACTCGGCACCGAGGACTACCCGCGTCCGGTGTGGATCTTTCGGCGCAGGCCAGTGCGAACAGCGTGCCGTCCATCGACCCGTTGATCGCCGGGGAATCCGGCAACGTGAGCGGTGTGGGTGTACTCGCCGTGGCGGATGGTCGGGGGATTCGTCATCGTCCCGCTGATCTCAGCGCCGGCGCGGTATGGCCATGACCACCACCTCGGCAGCGGTTCCCGCGAGAATTATCGCAGCTGCCACCAGTGCTACCAGTGCACGCGCCATCTGAACCATCCCTTCATTCGACCGGACGGCGGTTCCGTCCGGGTCCGTCGGTCGTTTCCATCCGGTGCACTCACTCGGTGAGGCATCCGCATGGACGCCCCCGGTTGGCGCCATCGACGGGGGTCTGAAGCCTTGTGACGGAGCCGTCCCTGGCACACCCTGCCACGCCGAGTCCAGAGACCCGAGCGGCGAACTCCTTCGACCGCCTCATGTTACTTAACAAATTACGCAACTGCTAATGTAATGGTGTTTCTGTGGAGTGTGCACCGGTCGGGGGTGCGCACTCCCCCCTGCCGTGTGGAGGAGCGATTGATGGCGACGCCGCTGCATCATCTGAAGTCAGGCCTTGCCGGCACCTCGGAGCACGGGATTCTGCTCGCAGACGCGCCCACCGAACCGGTCGAGGATTCACGGAGTCCGGCGGAGGTATCGGGGGCCGGGGCGTGAGTGCCTCGGCGGGTGGCGCCTCAAACGCGAGGGGGCGTGGACTTGTTCATCAGATCCGCCGGATCGGCCGAATCGCGGAGCCGGAACCGGTGCCACCCGCCGATCCCGGTGGACCCGGCACCGACGGCATGGTGGAGCCCTTTCTGCCGGTGACCGGATCGATCCAAGTTCGCCATGTCGACGCCGGCTCCTGCAACGGCTGCGAAGTCGAGATCGCGTCCGCGTTCGGTCCGGTGTATGACGCGGAACGATATGGCATCCGGTTGGTCGCGTCCCCGCGCCACGCGGATGTGCTCCTCGTGACGGGTCCGCCGGCCGACCCAATCCGCGCCTGGAGAAGCTCGTCGCCGATACCCTCGCTGCCAGGCCGACCCCACGCCCTCAGACCGGTAACTTCGACCTGAGTAGCAGCTCAGGGCACCAGCCCAGCACACATCGACACTGAGCACCTCCGCTCCCACGACTCTGGGCATTACGATCATCGACTGTGCAGCCAGGTGACAACAGAGGAGAGATCGCGACCACAGAGTCGGCAAAGGGCAGGCCTCGTTCAGCAAGGTAGGTACTGTTTCACGCGGTTGCGGACCCAGACTCTCCCGGATCTTCTCTGATCAGCCCGATCATCATCGACTCGTGAGGTGCAAGATCTGTGAACAGTGATCGCCCGATCAGGAGTGCAAAAGCAGAATTGCTCGATCTAGTCGGTGAACTACATACTCCCGAAGAGGCCGGCGCGATCCTTTTCCCTCACACCGCGGATGTTCTGTCGAAGATCGACCAGCTCCGCGAAGAATCAGTGATCCTCAGCCTTGAGGCCGATGGTCAACATCGGTACCCCGCATTCCAGTTGGACATCGCGGAGCGTCGAGTCCGGAACGCAGTGGAATACGCAAATCGAGTGCAGCATGCTGCTGCGCGTCCATGGTCGACGGCGGCCTGGTGGCTCACTGCGTCGCCGCTATTTGCCGACGACCGTGGTCGGGCTCTGACCCCGATGGAGCTCGCCGCAACGGGTGTTCTCACCCAGATTGCGGTCGACAACATTCTCGTCCACGGTAGCGCGAGGATGTGACCCGCGAGTCGACCGCGGCTGCAAGACGCTAAGCGAACCACTCTGTGGCCCGACGTGGGAGAGTTTGCTCTGATGAACACTCGCGAATCGCATCGCGACGACACACGCCCGGAGCGTGTGATGAAAGTGGGGGAGATCGTGACCGCAGAATTGACAGACGGACAGGCCTCGTTTGACGAGTGGATGCCCGAGGCGTTCACCGTCCCACCAACCGCCAACTATGCCGGCGTCGGCGCCGGTCTCGGATACCGTGCCCCGGCGGTGCAGCAGGCCGCCGGTGTGACATATCGCCAGCTCGACTACTGGGCGCGAACAGGACTGATAGAGCCGTCCATCCGCAGCGCAGCCGGTAGCGGATCCCAGCGCCTGTACTCGTTCGCCGACGTCGTGACGGTCCGAGTGATCAAACGGCTGCTCGACACAGGGGTGAGCCTGCAGAACGTGCGAATCGCGGTCGACCACCTACGCGCTCGCGGTCGAGCCGACCTCGCGACCCTCACGCTGGTCTGCGACGGAGTGTCCGTCTACGAATGCACGACCGACGAAGAAATCGTCGATCTCCTGCGCGGAGGGCAGGGTGTGTTCGGCATCGCGATTGGGCACACCGCCACCGATGTAGCGGCCGTCGTGCGCCACCTACCGTCTGTAAAGGCCGCTGACACCGTCGCTAACGACGCAACCCGCAGTGACAGCAACACTGTCACCGGGGACGTCAGCGATGATCTGAGCGCGCGCCGAGCGCGTCTCAGTGCATGACCGCATTCGTCTGCGCAGATCATCGCTACCTGTTCATGGTCTGAGCTCAGCCGGATCATGTAGCCCCCAACGATCCTCGACGTCCCATAGTCGTTGCCTTAACGCTTTCTCGGGCATGACCGAATGGGGCGGCTCGACCGCAGCCTTGATCGCGAACAGCTCGTCGAGATCGCTTTCGATTCGGTCGAGCTCACTGCGGGATGGCGGAGTCTCCTGTGCAGAATCCGGGCCGCCGGCCATTGCCATTCCCTCGTCCGGCTGGTCGCGTCGCTGCTCGAGGAATTCTATTGCCCTGCTGATCTTGTCCATGAATTGCATCACTCACCATAGGCCCTAATCGGCGGGGTCCGGAGGGGTCACTGTTCATCACGTGGATAGGTTCAGCTCGCCTGCTCCTCGCAGGTTCAGGCGAGTGAGATCAGACACTGCCTGAGCTCAGCGGAGGAGATACTCCCGGACACGTACTGCTCTGCGAGAGCCCTCTCCGAGGGTGTCGGGTTCTGCCCCTCCAGATGGAGTGACGCGTAGACCCGCTCCACGATCTTCTGCCGTCTCTCGACTGCTTCTCCGCGCTCATCTCTGAAATAGCCCATACCCCGGGATCGTATTACTCGCGCTGTCAGCGCGCCCGGTGCCGTCGAGACTCGAACCCCACACCGCCCGAATCTTGCTGATACAGAAAGGCAGTCATGCCCCCGCGCACGTTCACCCCGGAAACCTTCTATGCAAGCCTCTGCCTTTTCGTGGCGCTGCTCATCACGTTCGTGATCCCCAGCGTTCTGACTTCCGCTGTGACAAACGGCAAGTCGACCGTCGTCCAGGTCGTGGCTGTGTGTGGTCTGTTGGTAGCCGCTCTGACCTCGGCCGCCCTCGCGGCATTCCTGCTGTGGTCAAGTCGTTCTGCTCGCGATCGTCTCCGTCCACATTTGTCGATGCTCCGAGAGCCGCTTGCCTTGATTGGAGTTCGGTGGTGCGCCGGCACGTCCCGCCGCCGCTGGTGGTACCTGGCGGCCGCGCTCATCGTAGTTCTCGTCTACACCTTCGTCCGCGCAAGCGCTCCCGTGCTCCGCATGCTGGTGGAGTACTTCCCGACGTCCGAACCCGGTGCGCAACAACAAGCCTGGGAGGCCCGCGAAGCCGTGTACCAATTGCCCTTCCCCGGGCACATCACCGGAGTGACGATGACAGCCAACGTCATCGTCGAAGAGCTGATTTTCCGTGCGCCGGTCATCGCGGCGTCGACCATCGCGCTGCGACGACTACGTCGACCGGGAGTCGTCGTCCCCCGATGGGAGCGAGCCCCTCTCGTCGCGGCTGTCATCTGCGTATGGGCCGGAATCTCCGTCTATGGCTTCGCTTCCGGTCACGAGCAGTTCTCGGCACTGAACTTCGCCACTACGTTCCTCGACGGGATCGTGTGGGGTGCCCTCGCGATCTGGACGCGATCATTGCTACCCGGCGTCGTCGGGCACAGCGTCAACAACGTCCTCGCAGGCGGCTGGTGAAGCGTCGAAAACGAAGGGATCGAAACAAATGCGGTTCAGGTTGTTTACCCGGCGGTCGCGGATCGTCGAATGCGGCTGGCGCGGCGAATGTCACGGCCCAGTCACCGTCGGCGTAACCACTGCATGGCCGTGCGGGCACGCAGTGCATCCGACCGCGACACCAACCTGCTCAGCTCATCTACAAAGCCTGCTGGTGGACGGTGGAACAGCACCGAACCCCGTTCACTGCGCGATCTGCGGTGTTGTCGGCGCAGCCAAGGTTGCAGCGACCGAAGACCTATAACGGACCACGCGCAATTCGAGTGGAGGTTGCCCGACCAGTTGGCGGAGCCAACATCGGGACAACTCGAAGCAACCCGGGCCGCGCTACCGCGCGGTTGACCTACACCGGGATCAGCCGCCGAGCGAAAAGGAATCCACACCAATGAACAAAGCCGATATGCGCACCAGCACCGACGTCGATCACACACTTCTGATCGACGGTGCGGTCCGATGACCCAGCAGCGCGCGCTTCGGACCCGGGCAGCTCTGCTGACGGGAGCCGCGACAGAGTTCGCTCGCCACGGCTACGCGGCGTCGTCGGTCATCCGGATCCTGGAGAACACCGCGTCCACCAAAGGTGCAATGTATTTCCACTTCTCTTCCAAACGAGAAATGGCGGATGCAGTCCTCGATACGGCCGCCGCTGGCTACGGGGGAGTCGCAGAACGCTGGATGACCACAGACGGCACCCGCCCGCTCGATGCCCTCAGGGGGCTGGTCGACGACACCGCACGAGCCTTCATCGACGACGTGTCGCTACGTGCCGAGGCCCGTTTGGCTGTCGAACCGGAACTCAACACTGGTCGCACCCTCGCGGTCTGGAACGCAACTGCACTCCACCTGGCGAAAGAGGCAGTTGCCGCAGGCGACTTTCACGAGGGGTTCGCCACGGACAAATTCCTTCGCCTCCTCACCGCATCTCTCGCCGGTCACCGCCTCACTGCGCACTTGGCCGTCGATGTCGACATCCGAAGCGGATACGCCGAGGCGCTGGAAGCCATTCTCGCCGCAGCGACAATGAAGGACGTGTCGCAAATCTGACAGCGTCTGCCCTGGCCAACCCTATGCGGGTTGACAGCATTGACGCATATGATAACAATTGGGTTGACTTGGTTGACCGTGAAAGGACTTCTCATGAGCACTCTCGCCGAACAGGAACGCAAGCTGCTCGACCTGCTCACCCACTCGGTCCACCGGACATTCGCCGATGCCCGCGCCTCCGGTGTCCCCGCTGATGTCTTCGCCGACGTCGAGTCCATTGTCCGCTCCATGACCTCGGCACTACCGACAAGCCACATCTACGACCAGCTCGTCGGCCCGTTCTACGACACCTCGGGCCTGACCCAGTGGTGGGGGGTGAGCCGGCAGGCCGTCGCGAAGGCATCGTCCACCGGCACGCTGATCGCCTGCCGGCTCGACGGCGGCGGATGGGTCTATCCGACCTGGCAGTTCACCGACTCAGGCACGGTGTACCCGGACCTGCTCACCTTATGGTCGACGTTGCGTGCTGCAGCCGATGCTTGGACCTGCGCAACCTGGCTGCGCAGTCCCCTCACCGACATCGACGACCGCAGCGCAGCACAGTGGGTCGCCGAAGGGCGCCCCATCGAGCCAGTGCTCGAGCTCGCACGCGCCGACGCCCGACGGTGGGCGGCGTGAGCGGCCGCGACCACGTCGCACTCGGTCCGCCGTCGAGGCCACTCGACGGATTCCCCATCCGTGAGCTCACCGCAACCCAGCCACTGCACCGCGGGCACAGCATCGGGAACGGTCCATGGTGGTTCTCATCCTCGGGTGGCGGCCGCTTCGACCTCACCCCGCCACGTGGAACCTGCTATCTCGCTTACGACGAGCTAACCGCGATCCGGGAGACCGTCGGCGCGCCACTGGCCGCGACCGGAGTGATCAGCGCCGAGTTCGCCGGGAAACGCCAGCTGTCCGCGCTGGCGGTGCCGCACGATCACCACCTGGCCGACACCTCCTCGGAGTATGCCGCGGAGTACGGCCTGACCAGGGAACTCGTGTCCATGACCCCGTACGCAGTACCGCACGAGTGGGCCTCGAGCTTCGATGCCACCTTCGACGGAATTCAGTACCAGACACGGTTCACCACCGGGCCAAACCCAAACGCCGCAGCGCTGTTCGCCGACGCCGGGGAGCAGTCATGGCCGGCCGACCCGGCTCCGGAGCCGCTCACCACTGCGGCGCGTCGACACGGCTTCACCGTGGCGACCCCGCCGCGATCGGTTCGCATCGTGCCGACACCCGGCGGTGCCACGAAACCGTCGTGACATTGCGATCCCCGACCTGATCGCCCTCGATCCCCGCCAGCTCTGCTGGCGGGGATCTTTTCGTTGGCGAAGCCAACGTCGAAGGTTCGGGGATCGGCTACCTCGCACGCCGGCCGTGAGGACCTACACAACAAGGAGTACCCGTGAGCTCACAACCCGAGGGCGAAGGCCTGATCCAGGCCACCTTTCGCCTGGCCATGCACAGCAAATCATGCCCCGATCTCAAGCGAGCCGAGGCCCAGGCTCGGTTGAGACTGGCGAGCGCGATCATCGCTCTCGACGACGCGCACCTGTCCGACGAACGGCACACGTTCATGGAACAGGCCGCCGTCGAGAACGCTCTCGGTGAGTACGGAAACGCCCTGGCATCGCTTCTCCGCAAAGAGCACTCCGAGCGCGAGACCGATGACTACCGAGAGGCCCGGCAATCGTGAACCCGTCGAACTCGTTTCCATCGGCGACTCGGGGAGAGGGATCCGTGTCCGATACGGCGGCCCTGATCGCCACCGTACGAACCAACGCCGAACTTGCCGGCAGCGCAACAGACATCAACGACTACGGGATGTACGCCAGCCGTGCGCTCGATGCTGCCGAGAAGCTGGCTCGACACGTCGAAACGCTCCCGCTCGGAGCTTCGCAGGATGCTGACCACGCCGGCGACATCTGGGTCTTGGTTGTCGACGACCGAACCTCCCCGACCACATCCAGTCTCCATACGGGCGAGCAATCGGCCATCGACTGCCTGGTCTTGAACTTCGACCCCGTCGACCGGGACGATCCCGTCCAATCACTCCGGAATGACGGCTACACGATCTACCTGGACTCCCACCCGATTCCGCATTCCGCGGCGTCGACGGAGCAGAACGCCAATGTCTAAGCGGGCACGAATCGAATCGGTCGTAGCCCAAGCGCTGCGCGACACATCGGCGGTTCGGAACCACGACGTCGTAGCCAATATCGTCGTGGGCCGACTGGTGCATCTCGGCTACCGCATCGTCGAACTGCCGACACCGGCCGAACCCGGCGTGTGGCCCGCGCCGCCTGGTTTCCGTAACCCGGTCGAGCTGACCGACATGGAGCGTTACCCGATCCGGCACAGCGGCGAAGTCGTCACGAACGCCGAAGGGGCGCTCTCTCTCGCAGGACGGCTACTCGCCGCCACAGCGGTCGTCGAGGGCAGGCCATCGTGAGCGATACAGCGAAGCGATGCCGCCCCGAGAACAGTTGAAAACTGTAGGAATACAACAGTGTTCAACTGTGTAATGCTTGCCCCGTTCATCGTCAGGGCCACCCGATCGGATGGCCGAATAGCAGGGGGAAATGTGAAGAACAGAACCATCAAGCGGACCATCGCGTCGGTGCTGACCGCGGGGGCGATCATCAGCGGGATTTCACTGGTGTCGGCAGGAACTGCTTCCGCCGACACGAGGTACGTCTTCTCGTCGCAGTCGTCGTGCAACTCCAATCGCGACGCTGCAGTAAGACGCGCCGCTGCTACCGCCAAGCCGCGTGGTCAGTTCCAGGGCAGCGGCACGACGGTTACCCCGTGCAAGTTCCAGTACGGGAAATGGACCTTCAGCACCATTCGGTGGATGTGACGCTGTAGGAACAGCGGACACGGACCCGCTGAGCTTTCGATCTCGGTCCATCACAGAACCCGCACCTGCCACGGCAGGTGCGGGTTCTCCCGTCCGTGGGACACCTCTTCTGCACTGCCAACGACGTGTGGCGGCACTGACAGAACCTCCGCATCGTGATAAGCAAAGGTAATGACTGATCTACTTCGTTCCCTCGACACGCGGACACGCGCATTCTTCGGTGGGCCCGGTCTCGGGATGGTGGCCCTCGTCGCGCTCATTGCGTTCGTGTTGCCGGTTGTCGGTCGCGGGATGGACCTGAGGGGCGAGCTGATCGCAGCGCTGGCGATCCTCGCGGCCGCGGTTATCTACGCGGTCGGTCGCGTGCGGCGCAGGCTCGCGTCGGAAGACTGACGCCGACAAGAACCGCTGGCGTCCTCGCCGCTCTTGATCACGCCGGATCAGTCGCAGTACCTGTGGACGTGGGGCCCGCTCCACTCCAGAACCCGCACCCACCTCCCTGGTAGGCGCGGGTTCCTCGCTGCCAGCTCGAAACTCCGAAACAGTAAGCAACACAGGCCATTCCACTGAGCCGGTTCCTGAACAACTGCCCAACTACGATGTCGACCGACTCGTCGATTCACGATCTTGGAGATTCACTGTGTCTGATTCCGGCGACCTGCCGCTTGCACCACCCGTATCGAGGAGTCGTCACCGGTGGCCATGGATCACCTGGATGGCCCTGTCCGGTCTGCTCATCGTCGGTTGCGTGGACCCCACGACGGCCAGCGACGCCACGTCTGCCGCCGAGAGTGCTTCCTCCGCAACCGACACAGCGACCAGCGCCTCACCTCCTGCGTCCAATACCGATGCTGTATCTGTGGCCCCCGCGCCCACCCCCGCGTCTGCAGCCGAAAGCGGGCCCGATGCTCAAGCCGCTCTCGGCATGCTTGCAACCCTGCCGATCAAGGGGCGTGCGCCGAAAACCGGCTATGACCGTGATTTGTTCGGCCAATCCTGGACCGACGATGTCGACGTCGAATTTGGGAGGAATGGCTGTGACCAGCGAAACGATCTGCTTCGTCGTGACCTCACGGACATCACCCTCAAGCCAGGATCCAATGGATGCGTGGTGCTGACCGGCACCCTGGCCGACACCTACACCGGCACCATCATCGACTTCGTTCGAGGAGCTGATACCTCGATGGCTGTTCAGCTGGATCATGTTGTGTCGCTGAGTAATTCGTGGCAAACCGGTGCGCAGCAACTCGATTCTGCCACACGACAGAACTTCGCGAATGATCCTCGTAATCTGCAGGCCGTCGACGGCCCTGCGAATCAACAGAAGAGTGACGGCGACGCCGCAACCTGGCTGCCGAGCAACAAGTCGTACCGGTGTACCTACGTCTCCCGGCAAGTCGAGGTCAAAGCCGCCTACGGGCTCTGGGTCACCCCGCCGGAACACGACGCCATCTCCCGCGTGCTGGGGGAATGCGGCGCCAGCACACCGATCGCGGAACCCGTCCCGTCCATTGAGCCTGCACCGGCGGCGCCGGAACCGGTGGCTCCCGCGCCAGGTCCGGTCGATGACGCACCGCCTGCGAGCGTGACCTATGCGAACTGCGCCGCAGTTCGCGCCGCCGGAGCAGCACCCGTCCGAGTCGGACAACCCGGATTCAGCACCAAGTTCGACGGCGACGGAGACGGCGTCGGCTGCGAATAGCCGCCAAGTCAGGAAGGTGGGGTTCGGTGACGCCGAGCTGAGACACTTCTCCGATGACGACACCGAACCCCGGCTGGTATCCCGACCCCGACCCGTCCAACGCTGGCGGTCAACGATTCTGGGACGGCCGCCAGTGGACCGATCGCTCCGCCCCGGGTGTACCTCGCCCAACAACAGAGCCGACGACCCCTTCGCCTGGGTCGTCACCGGGGCCAGGCGGCAACCGCGCACTCAAAATCGGTCTGTCGATCGCGGCAGTGCTGATTCTGGCGGTCGGCATCGGATCGGCATTCGGCTCGGACGAGGACAATGGCGAAGCTGATCAGGCTTCGGCGACATCGACGGAGGTACCGGCTGCCACGACAACACCCGCACCGGCTGTTGTCCCCTCTGTTGCACCGCGCACACCGGTGCGCCCCACTCCGACGACCGCTGCGGGGCCGCCGTCGGCCGGCTGCCTCGACGCGCCGGGCGACGTCCTCGCGGCAATCAACGCATCGCTCGAATCGAGCGGGTACGAACTCGGATCGCCCGCGGCATACGACGACGGCGACACCCTCTATATCGCCGGTGAGGTCGTCGAGCTGCAGGACGGCGGGATCCGCTCACGCGACGACGTGTTCGCCCAACAAGGACCCATCTTGACTCCGGTGACGGTCACAGCGCGCAACGAATCCACTCTGCTCGACCTGCACGACGAGTTGGACCTCGACTTTTCGGACCCGGGATCGCAGGCTGCAGCAGACTGCGCTCGGACCTACTGACTGCGGTCCTCAGTGCACTGGCGGTACTGAACCAGAACACTCGACCCGAGAACCCGCACTCTGCCTCCCCGGGCAGAGTGCGGGTTCTCGCTTTCTTCGGCGCGCGGTCACACCCGCTTTACAAGCGTCGGCGGAGCCGACCTCGAAGCGACATCGACGCGATCAGGCACCCCCGCCGTCGTCACAGAGCCGTCGAGCAGGAGAAACGCCATGACTGTCACCCTCACCACGATCGACCGCGCAGCACTGACCTTGCTGGTCCTGCCTGCACGAACACTTCCAGCCGACAACCTGTGGCAGGCCTACCCCATCGATCTCGGAGAATCCGCTGCAGAGATCAGCGACGCACTCCATGCCGTGGCCTGGCTCAACGACATCACGCGAAACGAGCTCGCCATCGCGGGAGTCGAGTTCGCGGATCCGGAGCAGCACAACACCACCGTCACGTTGAGCGGCACCGACCTGGACGCCATGTCCTGGGCGCTCGGCGACGGCGGCATGGAGCTCGTGAGCACCGACGGCGTGCTCGCACACCTCGACCATCTCGTGTCGGTTGCCGTACCGGTGTACGCCTGAATTCACATCCGCATCATCCTGACCTGGGCAGGTACCATAATTGGTACCTGCCTCTACTGTCGTCCACGTCGGAAGGACATCGACCATGCCATCACTGAACATCACCTTCACCGACGAAGAACAGCAGGAACTGCGTAATGCTGCAGAGCGCGAAAATGTCTCCTTGAAGACCTTCGCGCACGACGCAGTGACCGCTGCGGCCAGTTCGACGAAACGCCAGGTCGCTGAGGCATCCAAGCGAGTCGCTGCCGTATCGGCCGACCTCAACCGTCGGCTGGCGTGAGCATCTACTACCTGGACCGCGACGACATTCTCACCGTCGCAGGCGACGCCTTCGGTTCCGTCCCCGTGGTGCGCGAGTACGGGCTTCTCGATGCCGCGATCGCGCGGCCGCAATCGACGGTGTTCGGCGTCGACGCCTACCCAGAGCTGTTCGAGAAAGCAGCAGCGCTTCTCCACTCACTCGCCCGAAACCACGCTCTCGTCGACGGCAACAAGCGGACCGCCTGGGCTGCCGCGTCGGTGTTCCTCGCGGTCAACGGCTTCCCCATCGATGACCGCATCGACGACGAGCGAGCCGAGAAGTTCATGAACGACACCGCCATGGGTTTGATCGAACTCGACGAGATCGCACGCGAGCTCGCGCACTATCACCACAGCTCACGCCTCCCGCACTGACGGTCACGGGCCACGACAAGCCCGATCGAGAGAGCACCTCCCGTCGAAGAACCCGCACTCTGCCCCCGGCAGAGTGCGGGTTCTCTTTTTCGCAGACAGAGTCACTGATCTGCCGAAAAATGTGGCCGCAGTGGTGACAGCTGGGCCAGGACTGCCATGTCCAAGGAAAACTCAATCGCGCCACTGTGTAGCCGTCGCGAAGCCCCTTGACGGATATATACCGGAACTACAGCGGCTTACGCCGTAGTGCGGATGGGGAACGGCGATGCCGCGGATGAAACGCGGATGCGAAACGGAAAGACAGCGGCTACCGCGCGGACTACCAACACGTAGGCGGCCACTACTTCGTGGATACCGCCGCACTGGGGCCCAGCACAACGGCGGTATGGCCGGCACCAATGCCACAGCCCTCTGACCTGGCCGTTCGTGGCGACCAGAATTCGCTACATCGCTCCCTCGCGGGGCCTGAAAATACTGTCGTGAATAGTCAGTGCCCTCTTTCAGCCCGTGAAACGCTCTATATCAGACCGATTATTCTGCACAGATAAACCCGTGCGCGTCTTTATCTTCGATGTCATTGATCAGACGCCGAAAGACACCGTTCTAATAAGACGATTCGGACCCTAAAAGGTAATTATCCGGCCATCCTTCAACACGCAGGATAAACGGGATCGGAACGGCCAGAGAAATACTCCGCCACACCGAAGAAACAGACTTCTCCGGCGCACGTGGGCACCAGATATTCGATGCGAGACCGGTGATCTGGCCGGCGGCCCGGGGGCCGCCGTCGTCCGCAGAAAAGCGCTGCGGCCGCCACCCACGTGCGCCGGAGAAGCCCGCCTGTGACCGTTCCGTCCGCGGCCTGTGGCCGCAGCCGACCCCCGCAGCCCGATGGCTGCGACAGCCCCGAGAAGCGAGACCGACCCAACCTTGCTGCCGTGCGGCCGGCCGGTGAAGCTGGCAGGCCGCACGGGGTCTCGACGAGTCTGTGGAGCGGCCCTGCCGGGCCGTCAGATCCCACTCGCAGCGACCGTTCGCAGCCCTGATCGCCACCCGCTGAGGCGGGCGGCCGAACCGTGGACGGCCGCCGACGCTGTGACGTCACCGGGCGGCCGGATCACCCCTCGAAGCCGCCTGCGGCGACGCTTCGGAGCCCGTCGAGCGGGCAGTGACACGTCTGGGAGATGCCTGCGGCCGGGCGGCTGCGCGCCCGTGACGGTCTGCCGCGAAGAGCTGCGGCAGGCCTGTGCCCGAGGCGGTTGCCGAGGGCGGCACCGCCGGCGCTCACGCGCGGTGAAGACTCTCCGCCACACCGGGGGAACGACAGGGACTTCACCGACCCGGCGAGGGTCGAAGTGGCCTTCGGCCACCGAGGCCTGTTCGTGCCGGGACCTCTCCGGTTCCGTGTTCTCGTGGGGCCCTCACCGATGCCATCTACTCTCTCTTGCGCGCTGACGCGCGGGCATCGGACCCACGAGACCACTGCACCTGCGCGGACGGTGGGGACGGCGGCCGAGGCCGCCTGCTGCTCTGAGACAGAGACCCACCGGGGGACCGCGGCTGACGCCGCGGGCACGGCGTCACCGTGCTGAGACGGACCGCTGGCGCGGCCCGTGTGACCCTGACGCCACCATGGGTGCAGCCCCGCCAGTCGCTGCGCTCCCAGCGGCTCTGAGACCGCCACAAACCCAAAAACGGGGTTTGCGCCGTCTGCGTCAGGCTCCTGGCTCACAGGGCGCAAGGCGTCACCGCTCCATGCTGGGGAAACACGACATCGATACCGTCCTTGCGACCACCCGTTCCGGGCGGCTGTCGCCGGTCTGCGACCGGTCGCAAGGCCGGAGATTCTGCTATGTTTCCCCAGATCGCCACGGCCGCAACCTCCCGCCGCTAACGCTCTGGGTCGGTCGCTGTGGCTCCACACTAAAAAGGGCATAAGGAGTCGTGACGCACGGCGGGTTCCGTTCGCTTCGCTCACTACACCCTTGTTTGCCCGGCAGAGCCGGGACGACCTCCTCGGCTGGCGCCTCGTCGCCACTCGCTGCGCTCGGGTCCTCATCGCCTACGGCTCTCTCCTCCGGCCGCTGGCGCGCCCTCCCTCGTTCACCTACGTCGACCCCTGCGGGGTGCCCTGGGGACGCTGCTGCTTCCGTACCGGCGGTGCTCGGCGCTGGCGCGCCTGCGGCCCGTTCCGGGGACGGTCACTCGCTCGCTCGTGTCCTGTGGCTGTTGCTGCGTCCTGCCGGCCCGTATCGCGCCCCTGGCGCGCGTTGCTGTGACGGGTGGGGCCGGAAATCGAGAACTCTGCTGCCGCCCGCGGCACCCCGCGGAGTGACCAGTTCGTGTCGGCCGGACCGTCCTTAGCGTCGGATGTTCCGACACCTCGCAGACCGTGATTGCGGAATCCGAGATTGCAAAGATGCCGCCGCCGAGGGGCATCGTGTCCGATTCGGCTCGCGGCCCACACCGGACTCGGAGCCGTCCTGCACCACCTCTTGCACCGCGCGGCTGGGGACAGCTCGAATCGGAGAATGAGGTCTGTCTGTGACCTGTAGATGTGACGTCACGGGCTCCGCTCGCGCTTCATTGGGCGGCAGTCAGAGAGTGGGATTTCCACCTCCTTGTGTCAGGTCGCAAGAAACCTCGCTGGGGTGGGAAGCGCACGACCGCGGCGCCCGGTGGCCGGCACCCGAAGGGTGCTGCGGGAAGCCCGCCGACACCACGTATCCCTCCCGTTGCATGGCCCGGCCGTGGCCGAAATCCGAGCGAGCGTGTCGACCTTCCGCTTCATGGCATTGAGTCGGCCAGCCGCATCTGGCGGTCCCGGGCCCCGGCCGTGACCGGTGCCCGAGGATCGAGTCGAGACGGGCGCGGGATGGTCGCTCACGCCCGGCACGGGGGACCCGTCGGTACCTGGTCGTCGGACGACGAGGTACCGACTTCGGGCGGAGCCACATCAGGCCCCGAAGTTATTCCCGAACATTTATAGCGGTGCTCTATATGTGGGTTTTTCGATTAATAGTGGCGTCGTTCAACGAGCCGTTGCCGGAGGGTCGATGGTTTAGTCACCGATGTGACGCAAACCTCGTGTTTAACGACATGAGAACGGCGAACTAGGCCCTGAAAAAGGCGTCGTAGAAGTCCACTAAGAGATAGCCGTCGCGATTATCGGGTTTTTATTCTCCACAAACTGACATCACCTAATCGGCCGCTAGTACGCGGCCCGGATGGAGTGCTGCTCTCGCGCTCGCTCGCTGGACCCCCACTCACCGAAAGGAACGTTCACGTGACTTCACTGACCATCACCCACACCCATGCCGAAGGCACCCTCATCGAGGGCACAGTTCGAGGCGACGGCTCTTCGGACATCTTGAA
Source organism: Rhodococcus sp. UFZ-B548 (assembly GCF_903819475.1). Classification (NCBI taxonomy): domain Bacteria; kingdom Bacillati; phylum Actinomycetota; class Actinomycetes; order Mycobacteriales; family Nocardiaceae; genus Rhodococcus; species Rhodococcus sp. UFZ-B548. The sequence continues at coordinate 10,105 of NZ_CAIJDS010000041.1, read as the reverse complement.
AGCGCAGCGCTGGCGCTGGTCCAGGAATCTCGGCTCCTGGTACATCCCACATTCGCGAGACCGCCTGGCCAAACTTCCTCAGATCAACGCGACGGCTTCGGCGCTGCGCAGCGCCGAGTTCGACGTAGAGATCACGATCGACGACACGTACCGGCCAACGGCCGAGGTCGAGTCGGACAAGATCACCCGCCAGGAAGGTCGTGTCGAGGCGCTCGGTGCGAAGGCTGAGCGCAAGGCAGGCGTAGCCGAGGCTGCTTGGGAAGCCGAGCGGGCTGCGCATGCCGCACTGCCGGAGGGTGGCGAACCGATCAAAATCGGCCACCACAGCGAGAGTCGGCACCGCAACGCTGTCGACAAGGCCTGGAACAAGCTCGGCAAGGCCGTGCTCTCCGAGCGTGAGGCCGCCCGGGCGCGTGGCCGAGCCGACGCCGCGGCCGGGACCACGGATTCCCGCTACGCCCCGGTGTCGGTAGCTCGCCGAATCGCGAAGCTCGCCGCTGAACTTCGCGGTCACGAGCGTGCCCGCGACGGCCACACCCGCACCTTGTTCACCAACAGTCAAACCGGAGAGAAGTACCTCGAGTCTCACGCTCCGGCAGAGGGCACCCACCGCGACCGCGTTCTTGCAGAAATCGAGCGCACCACCGACGACCTCGCCTACTGGGAGGGTGTCCGAGCTCAGCACATCGCAGACGGCAAGGTCACCGCCTTCAATCCAGACGTCGTGACCAAGGGTGACCACGTCTACTACATCGGCAAGTGGAACGAGGTCGTACGCGTCAACGCGAAGACCGTCGCCATCCGCTCCATCGTCGGCGGCAGCTGGACCGACCGGATCCCGTACACGGAGATTCGGGCTCTGCGGACCGCTGAGGCCGTCCCCGTCCGCGTCGTCGACGGGGCACGCGTCATCGGTGACGAAGCCGCCGACGAGCCCGCTGTGACGCCCTGACCGACGGCGACCTTCCCCCACCGCACCCGAACTGAAAGAGCCCACCCATGCAGATCACCATCACAATCGAGGACACCTACGCCAACGGCGATGAGTTCGCGCCCCGTACTGAGACCGTCACCGTCAACCCTCCGCTTCCTGGTACCGACGACCTCGAGGACTGGGCAGCCGATGAGCTGTCCCCGTTCACCGGTCAAGGCGACGCCATCTACGCCAACATCGACGGCATTCACGAGGTCACAGTCGTCGACTGCGCCGACCACGCTCATCTCGTCGGTGAGATCTTCTCCTTCGGCTGAGCTCGCCTCCGATTCGTGCCACCCACAGCCTTTACCCCCCGCTCAAAGCCCTCGAACATCCTGAAATATGAATTGAGACTCCGATGACAGACTTGCTCATCATCGACAACGGTACGCGTATTGCGTTCCGTAGCCGACTGGACCACGAGTCCAGTTATGGCACTGTCGCCCGATTCGCTGGGTACAGCAACGGCGTGCGCAAGTACGTCGTCGAATGGGATCAACCCGCCAACTCAGCCGAACGCACCTCTGTGCTCGCCGAGAACGAATTCGACATCGTTCCCGTCACACCGCCCTCGTTGCACCACATCGCCGGACTCAGCAACGCCGACTTCGAGCAGCACATGCGGGACGGACTGTTATGAGCACCACAATTCACATCACCGAAGCCCAGTACATCGACCCGCGAGCGGGCAACGACAAGTTCTACCGGACGTACGTCCTGGGATCGACCTGGGTGACGCAGTACGGACGCAACGGCACCATCGGTACGTTCACCAAGCTGATCGAAGTCGCATCCGAGGACGCTGCCGCGAAAGCTGCTGCCGCCAAGTTCACCTCGAAGGTCAAGAAGGGCTACGTCCCCTACAAGGCCGGTTCGCTGACGCTTGATCGACCTGTGGGTCCAGATGATCTCGGGGTTCTCGACGAGCTGGCGCAGCAGCTACCCGTTTCGAAGGACAAGGCTGCGGCCGGCGTGTCCCAAGAACCCGCCGCGACTGTCGATCTGGGCCCCGAAACGCTGCCAGATCTGACTGTGGCCGTGGATTCCGCTCTCGCCGCCGTCTTCACTGGGTCGGCCGCCGACCCAGTAGCTGGAGTGGGCTTACCTCTGCGGCCCATGCTGGCCGCGACGTTGTCTCCCGATCATCTCGACGAGGTGATGGACTCCGATACCTGGGTCACTCAGTTCAAGTACGACGGAGACCGTGTCCTCATCGAGGTCACCGATGGCCGGATCAATGTGCTAAATCGGCAGGGCGAAAACAAGATTCGTAACGTAGGTCGTGCTCAGTTGTTGCCGTTCACGGCGCTACGTCGGGGTCGGTGGGTGTTCGACGGAGAAGTCGTAGGCCGCACTCTCGTGCTGTTCGACCTCGCATTCGCATCCGGGTTGCGGACCTGGGTCACCGAGAGTGACCCCTTCATCGCTCGCAATCAGGCGCTGCAGGTCATCGCCGACCTTCTCGTGATCCCGGTGCCGGACCGAATCGCAGGATCGCCCGTGGTGCTGGCACCGGTCGCCTCAAGTCCCGAGGCGAAGACTCTGATGCTCGCCGACGCGGTACTGCAGCAGCGAGAAGGTCTCATCGCACGTCGAGGGGCCGGAACTTACGAGCAGGGACGTCGTTCGACGGGCTTACTCAAGCACAAGCTGGTCAAGGACGTCGACGTCGTCATCTCCGGCCTTCATGCCACCAAGGAGTCCGCCACCCTCTCGGTTCACGACGAGCACGGAACTCTTGTCGAGGTCGGTTCCGCGTCGACGATCGGTAAGGGGAGTCTGTCCCTTGGCGAGGTGTGGGTGGTGACATTCCTGTACGTCACCGACCCCAGCCATCCCCGCCTGGTGCAACCGCGGCTCGTTCGTCAGCGCACGGACAAACCCGCTGCCCAGTGTCAACTCGACCAATTCGTTGCAGCCGGCACCAGTCGGATCGTCTGACCCATCGCTCATGCGACGAGGACCCGGAACGCATGATCGCGTCCCGGGTCCTCGTTCCCGAGACAAATATATCGACTATTTTTCTAGCCAGCAGATCAGCAGGTCAAATGCTAATTACAATAACTTTCGGACAATGCTAAACTCGTGTCACGACCATCAAATCTCTTCCGTGCGTGACGTGTACCGCCGGATCGAACGAACGGATCATCTGCCATGACCACTCCGGCCGAACACGTGCTCGACAGCGTCATCTCCGTGGCACGCAATTTCTCCAAGCGCCGCCCCTTCGACATCATTCGTGAGCGCCGGGGCTGGGACACTGCGGCGATCGAGCAGCTCGAGCTCGGCACCCACGAGCCTCTGCCCGACCTGGAACTCAGCGTGGCACTCATTCATGCCGCTATCACCCAAGGTCGGACCATCACTGTGCTCACCGACTACGACATGGACGGGGTTGCTGCCGGCATCCTTACCTACGCTGGCCTGGCCGAGCTCGGCGCGCAGGTCGAGCTCGTCGTCCCGCACTACGAGGGCCCGCGCGAGATAACCGCGGAGAAGGTCGACCAGGCGGTCGCCCAGTACCCCACCACCTCGCTGATCATCACCTGCGACGTCGGCATCAACTCCAACGACGGGATCGACCGGGCCCACCAGCGCGGGATCGAGGTCATCGTGACCGACCACCACATCCAGACCGTCGATGAGTGTCGGGCCGACGCTGTGGTCGACCCGAACAGGACAGGATGCACATATCCCGAGCCGGACATCTGCGGCTCGCAGGTCGCGCTCCATATCCTCGACGCTTACGCCCGCGCCCACTATCCGACGAAGTCACCAGCGATCGCGATGCTCTCGGTATTCGGTGGCATCGGAGGTCTCGCCGATGTGATGCCGTTGCGCGGACAGACCCGTGCGCTGGTGCGCCGGGCGCTCGGCCTGTTGGTACTGGCCCTGCCCGAGGTGCCGGTCTACACCAAGCAGGATTCTCTTCGTGAGGACAATCCGATCAAGCGCTACAAGATCGGCGAGTGGAACCTCGAAGAGCCGGATCGCATCGATCCCGACACCTCCACTCTCATGCGGATCGTCAACGGTCAGGATCACGACCGGCGATACCGCCAGGCTCTACGAGGTCTTTCGCTGCTACTGGCTCGACTGATTGCTGCCGGCAAGGTCAGCTCTGTCGACAGTCTCGACGTCTCGTTCCTCGGCTTCACACTGACACCGATGTTCAACGCCACCCGCCGCGTCGACGCTGACATGGCCGACTCGTTCATGGTGTTCGTCCCGGAGGCTGTCCGGGCCTCCCGGCCCGAATACATGCCCCATGTATTTGCCTCAGACTCCGAGATCGAGAAGGCCCGCCGCATCGCGGCAGACACGTTGCTCCTCAACAACGAGAACCGCAAGGAATTGACCAAGGCCGCTATGGAGGACATTCACCTCGCCGACCAGCCCTACGCGCCCTACCTGTGGTTCTCCGAGGCGAAGCCTGGTGTGCTCGGACTGCTCGCATCCAACCTGCTCACAGAGACGGGGATGCCGACGATGGTCGTCAACCCGCACACGCTCTCCGGATCCGCGCGGGCTCCAGAATGGTTCGACGTGCTCGGATTCGTCGCCGACATGAACGACTCTCGCCTCCATGCTCTCGGACACCATCAAGCGTGTGGTGTCGGAGCGACCGAGCTCGACGCGTTGGAAGGTCTGATCTCGGCCATCGACGGCTACGTTCGTTCACTCCCCGAGCCGGACCCGGCGGATCTGCGGGCAGACCTGCACATGATGGACATCGAGTCCCTTGCGAGGCTGGATGTGGCGTCAGCCGACACTCTCCTACGGCTGCAGCCCGACATCCCGGTACCCATGGCCACCGAGCTCGTCGATCTGGCGAAGTGCCTGAGCGAGCTCGCGCCCTTCGGTCAGGGCTTTCCCGCTGCAGACATTCGGGTCACGTTCCAGCCGGTCAACGCGGCCGTGAAGCTGATGAGCCGGAAAGAAGAGGCCGGCGAACTGGAAAAGGGTGTCGAGCCTGACCCAGCGGACTACAAGCACGTGAAGATCACGACCGGGCACGGCCTCGACCTGCTGTGGTGGAACAAGGCTGACCAGTATCAAACGCTCATGGACGCTGCGCTGGTGACTGCGACAATCACCCTGTCGACGAACCAATTCATGGGAAATATTCGACCTCAGGCGATCGTCTCGTCCCTGGAGATTCACTCCGGTCCGTCCGTGCAGAACAGCTAGTGAGCGTTCACCGTGACAGCAACCCTCGACGGACTTCGGTCCGTCGGGGGTTGTCTGCGTGGAGCCTGGTGGTTGTCGCCGTCGTCGGCGTCGGCGTGTCCTTGACGGTTCCCCAGCTGCTGCTACGCGGCGTCGGTGTGAGTCCGGTGATCGCCACTTCTGCCTGCATGATTGCTCTCTCCCTCGCCATTGGGCACTACGCGCCTGCACTCCGGATTTATCCGGCTCGACAGTCCGGCTCTGCGCACAAACCCTCGGGAATCCTCGTGGCCGCCGTTGTGCTCGCCGGTGTCTGTCTCTGGTCGATCGGTGCCATAGTCGCCCGACTCCTCATCACCGATGAAGAGAACTCCACTCAACGGCTCGGAGTCGAGCCGTACCTGCTCACACTGCTGTTCGTGCTCGCCATAGCCCCGGCTACCGAGGAGATCCTCTACCGCGGCCTTCTGCAGGGTGCGCTGAACCGTGTCTCCCCCGTTGCTCTCTCGGTATCCCTGACCACGGCGGTCTTCGCTCTCGTGCATCCGCACCCGCGAGATGTCGTGATGGCCTGCGCCATCGGCTTGCTCGCCGGCATCACCAGGGAGGTGTTCGAGACGATGACGGCACCGATTCTGGTGCACGTCGCCATGAACACAGCTTCGATGCTCGTACCGTCGGCCGCAGTATCTGCTCTGGCTCACGGCTCAGCCGCCGTCCCTGTACTCGTCCTATTCGCCGTCTTCCTCCTGCTGATCAGCGCGGCCGCTCGATCTGCAGCTCTTAGGAGCCTTTGAAAAGACTCTCATCGAACCGAGCTTCGCATTGGGAATTGCATCTACCCAGTGCGCAATCCCCGGAGCTGTCCATAGCCCTACCACCGCAACCGACAAGGAGACCTATCCGCCATGAACGACAAACGGTTCTATCCCACAGACGGAGCGCGTGAACGTTCCCCGAATCACCCTCGCGACCTACGTTACGAACCCAACACGGTAGGTATCGACTCCGGAGACTATCGCCTGGACGAACGTGGCGGCTTCGCCGAAGACTGGGTCAGCGCGGCCACGATGGCCGATCTACCTGCTCTCGCACAGTCCCCCGACTGGGAAGATCGCCTCCGCGCCGAAATTCTCCGTCAGCGGACGAAAATCACTCTGCCCGAGGCGTTTCCCTGCATCTACGAGGTAGCCGAGTCGCCCACAAAAGCGAAGGCTCTGCACCCACGCCCGCAACCCTGGGTGGTCTCCCCGGACGAGGGGATGCTGGCCGAACTGCTACCGCTCTACCAAGAGTTATGGGACCACCAGACGCGGCAGTGGGGACCAGGATCCCGCCGTCTCTTCGCCCTCGGGCATCTCGATGGTCTCTCGCCTCGCCGGGTCTACCGCCGCGGAACAACGGTGGCTCAGGTCATCGGCGGCACCATGCTTGTACACACTGACCTGTATCGGACTGCGCCCGAACATCTTCGCGCACTTCACCCCATGCACGAGGTATGGGCGGGTCGCAGTCGGCCCGCCTGAGGGCGCAGTTCAGAATACGTTCCGGTGCCGGCATCACGGATCCGTCAGTAAGTGCGTCGACACGAACTGACGCCCGCTCGATACGCTATGAAGCTCAACCCCACCAGAGGACAAACCGTTGACATTGAACATGATTCGCACCCAGATCACCGTAACCCCCGTCGCTCCCCCGCCTCTCGTAGAACGCTTCAAACACATCGTCGGCAATCTCGATCCCGTCTGGTGGGTCCTTCTGGTTGCAGCCATCGCCGCCGCAGCTCTCGGTCTGGCGGCCAAGTCGCAGGATCTCAGGTTCGGTGACACTCGCCTGTCCGCAGCCGTGCTCGGCACCGCCGCGGTGCTACTGGGTGGGCTGTCGGTCTTTCTGCTGATCTGGGGTGTCTGAACTCGGTCTCGGATTCGATCCGCCGACCTACGCATGCGGTACGCTTTACCCAGAGCCGCATCGCATGGCTGACCCCGAGTTGTATCAGGTGCCCGCATCACCGCACAGACACAACGCCGGAGGGCAAGGTCCTCAGAAGTTCGGATCTGCGAAGCAGGAAATGTTCGTGCACTGAGTCCGTGTGCGATGGATGCGGGACGTCGCCACCACCAGTGGATGGATCCTGTAATGACACGAAACAACAACCGTAAGAAGCCTGCTCGCGCGTACAAGAGCGCGAACCCCGGTATCACCTACCCCGCGGCTCTGCGACGCACCGCCGTCCCGAGCACAGGCAGTACGGTCACCGCCCCGTCGGCGGGAACTGGTAGCCCGTATCCCCTCCCCCTCACTGTGTACGAAGTGCTGAAGGCCGCTGTCGAGGGTGACAAACAATTGCTCAGTCACGAGCTCGAGATCAGTCTCGACACCGGCCCCAGCGATTTCTATGTCGACCTCGGGCCTGAAATCGAGGAAGGGCCCATTGTCGTCGATGATGTCGACATCGACGCATCCACAATGGATTACGACGAAGCGGAAAAGTACGAAGACGGCACGTCCATCGGTGAAGTGCGTGTGTCAGCTGTCGTCCAATGGAGTGGACCAGTGTACAAACCGACCTATTACGGCGCGCCTGACGACGTTCAGTGGACCGTGATCGATCCGGACTTGAACGAGCACTACGTGGAGGTAGCCGGCGAGTTCGAAACCGAATTGGTCTTCGACTACACCGTGATCCCCGGCGAAGACTCGCCAGACACCTTCACATTGACCCGGATCAACGACAGGACCTGATCGTCACGCCGCGTCGGACGAGTTCACCTCTGCCGAGCATGGATTCGGCACAGGTACCGCGCGTTTCAAAAGCAATGACCCCGCGCAACTCAGTGCGCGGGGTCATTGCTGAAGGCAATCCACGACCAGTCAGTCGACCACTCGTACCGGATCGACTCCGATCAACGATCCGTCGGCAACTGCTGCCGGATGCACCAGGTACAGACCTTCTCCATGCTTCCGCCGCAACTCGCCCAACCAGCTCGAGGTCAGGTCGTCGACTCCCAGCGCCAGAGACATGCCGCAGAGGTCCGGAAGTAGTCGGTAGCCCACGGCTGGGTCACCCGCGACCGCGTGGCGCTGATCGTGCGCCATGTACTCCCGGCCCTCTGCCGGCAGCTCGGACAGGCCGTCTCTACACAATTCGCACGCTGTCACCACCGCGCACGGACGCAACGCAGTCCCCACACCCAGAGTGCCTTCCCTGTCTTCGGCGCTGAGCCAGAAGCACTGCACCTTCCACTCCGAACTCTCTCCGCGGACATCGACCAGGTGCGCGGTGGCCACGTTCAGTTCCTCGGGCAGGACTCCGCGACTGCTCTCAGCGCTCCATTGCTCTACTGCCCCACTCGTCGACGTTCCGAGACTGCCTGTGGTCATATGCTCCCCTGATCGATCCTGGCACGTTCGAGAAAAGTTATTCGACGGTAGCTCAACAAGGCCGTAACCAGTAGAAACAGTAGCAAAAGATCGAATAACTAATTCCAAGATATATACTACGGGCGCACTGCCCGAAGGCGAGTGCGCCTGACGTGTTCCCTGGCCCCACGGTCCTGGGAACAACGCCTTCCCTGGCACCGGCGGAGCCTGTACCCGGGTGTTTTTCTGAAGGATGTCGCAGCCTGGCCTCCCCCAGACGCCGTCTCGCCCCGCAGACCTGAACCAGAAGGAACGCAATCATGAAAGTCGCAACCGCGTTCTACGACGAGAACAATCTCCTCGTTCCGCCCACCAAGTTGTGGCCCGGTACCCATCCCACGATGAACAAGCTCACGCTGCAGGGCGGGTACTGGCACATCTGCACGAAGTTCTTCGACACGACCACTATCCGCGACGTTATTGCCGCGGCTGCGCTCCAGGCCATCATCGATCACAACGGAACGGTCATCTACGACCAGATCGACGAACACCCCGTCGTTGACGAAACAACTCGTGAATTCATCGGTTGGCGCTACTACGTCCAGTACGTGATCGAGGAGCCCGATCATCAACCATTTCCGAGCTACGCAGCAACGGCTGACCGAATCGGGATCTCGCCCGACTACGTCCAGCCGTATGACGGTGTCGCCGAACATGGCCCTGACTATCAGACGCCTCGGCCGCAACGGCTTTCGGCTCTGCAGGCTCACCGTGAGGCGCAACAGCACCGGGCTCCGCAGAACATCGGTCTGTCCCACGAGCCGACCTACTGAGGGCTCGATTCACCGGGTCTCGACCTGCCCACCCCGCACGCTGACATCCCTGCAGCGCGCGCCAACTGATCACACCTGGAGAGATATGAACAAACCATTCACCCGTACAGCAGGGCTCGGCGTAACGCTGGCTGCCGTTGCAGTCCTGGGAGCTGGCGTTGCCGCCGCAGATACTGTGCCCGATGGGGTCTACCTCGGAACGGTGAACGGTGCCCAGGTGCCGGTTTGGGAGGGCAAGACGATCTCCGGCGGTGGCACCTCTGTGATCAACCGCCTCAACGGGTTGGATCGCTTCCCCGCCGACGTCTATGCCGGCCCGTCTATCTATGACGGCTCGCCGGTGACGCACATCGACTACCGCGTGCTTTCGCCCGAGCTCGGCATGTTCGTGCACGACGAAGTGACTCCGGACGCGAACGACCCGAACCGTTTGAACGGCCGGATGTACTTCACGGCGTTCGACAGCCCGATCCCGGTGCTGTCGTTCACCCTGACGAAATAGCTTCGACACGCACCTTCAGGGACCCACCAAGGCCCTGATTACTTACTTCTGACGTTTCCCACTACTCGCCGCAGATCCTGGTGCACACCAGGACTGCGGCATCTGTGTTTCTGGGAGACTATCCACGCTGACACACATGGCAGGTCCGACTGGGACCTCTCCATTCGACACTCAGAAAGGTCCCAGTCAATGAACGATCATCAAAGAGGCTCATCCCAATCGGGGGTGTAGGAGTTGGGGTCTGAAGCCGCCGGTCTCGAG
>NZ_CAIJDS010000040.1:0-70272 GCF_903819475.1 Rhodococcus sp. UFZ-B548 | reverse complement strand
GCACTGACATTCATCGACACACTGTTGAGTTCTCAAAGAACACGCACACACCATCGCTTCAAACTGGTTGATAGCTCCGGGGCAAGGGTTACAATCTTAGCTTGTTCGCTCCCAGGAAGCAAGTTCCCGTTGAGCGTGAATGTCTCCGACTTCGTCCAACCGCGTGTCCCCGGCCTCTCGGTCGGGGTTGGTGTCCGTGTCGCTCTGACTTGGACAAAGTTACGCGAATGAAAACTGAGCGTCAAACGTGCAGGTCGCAGGTGTTCGTCAGGTTAAATCCGCTGGTAGCCCGCCCGCAGGCGGGCCACCAACGGCCACAGGAGCCCCGCGAGACAACTGTGACCCCACACACGTCAGTTCGAAAGTATTTTCACGCCGGCGAAATTGCGCTTTCCGCGCCGGACGACCAACCAGCTGCCGTGAAGCAGATCGGATGCGGCGGGCTCCCAGTCGTCGGCCGACACCTTCTGGTTGTTCACCGAAGCGCCGCCTTCCTTCACTGCGCGTCGAGCAGCTCCCTTGCTCTCACACAAACCGCTCGTCACAAGCAGATCGATGATCGTGCGCGGCTCCCCCGGCGCCAATTCGCTGACAGATGCTTCCTTCAGCGCCGCGGCGAGCGTCGACTCGTCGAGTTCCGCCAATTCCGCCTTGCCGAACAACGCCTGGCTGGCGAGCTCGACGGCGCGAGTGTTGTGTTCTCCGTGAACCAAGGTCGTCATCTCGGCGGCCAATCGCTTCTGCGCTTCGCGCGCATGCGGACGCTCCGCCGTTGCCGTCTCGAGTTCCGCGAGTTCGTCTGCGGTCAGGAACGTGAACCAGCGCAGGTACTTGATCACGTCGGCGTCGCCGGTGTTCACGAAGTACTGGTACCACGCGTACGGGCTGGTCATCTCGGGGTCGAGCCACAGACTGCCGCCACCGGTCGACTTTCCGAACTTCTTCCCATCAGCCGAGGTCACCAGCGGAACGGTCATTGCGTGAACACTCTCGCCGTCGACACGACGGTTGAGTTCGACGCCCGCGATGATGTTGCCCCACTGATCGGACCCACCGACCTGCAGAGTGCAGCCGAGATCGCGTCGCAAGTGCAGGTAGTCGTTGGCTTGGAGCAGCATGTAGCTGAACTCGGTGTACGACATCCCGTCCGACTCGAGACGACGCTTCACGGTGTCACGCGCAAGCATGACGTTCACGGAGAAGTGTTTGCCGACATCACGCAGGAAGTCGATGGCCGACATCTTGCCGGTCCAGTTCATGTTGTTCTCGATGACCGCACTCGTCGGTGAATCGTCGAAATCCACGAATCGTTCGAGCTGACCACGGATGCGACCTGCCCAGTCCGCAACGGTATCGGCGGAGTTCATCGTCCGTTCCCCGACGTCACGGGGATCACCGATCAGGCCTGTTGCGCCGCCGGCAAGAACGATCGGACGGTTACCGGCACGCTGAAACCGCTTGAGCGCGAGGAGCGGAACCAGATGACCTGCGTGCAGGCTCGGTCCGGTCGGGTCGAAGCCCGCATACAACGTGACCGGTCCGGCCTCGAGATCTTTACGCAAAGCGTCGAGATCAGTTGATTGGGCGATCAGCCCACGCCAGGTCAGTTCGTCGAGAATATTCTCAGTCACGGACTCGATCATCCCATCTTCACGAAATGACCGGCGCTCGCGGGCTTCGGCGGTACGCGGACACAGCTCGCGAGTCCGGAATCCAGAGGCGCCACGGGACCTCGGCCGCAGTACTGACCCCAACCCGCGGTCCACTGACCCATTCCTTCGACTCCCCCAATTCGAGCCGAACCCGCGAGGCAGGGTTGAACACGTCTGTTCCGTTGTCCGCCAACGTGATTGCAACGGAAGCGCCGAGATTACCTGGCCCTCTGGCCCATTGGTGAGATGGTCGATCCGGCGATCTCCGAGCAGACACCACATCGTGACCGGCCTCGATTTCGGCCGCTCGGAGCAGAACACCACCCGCGACACCATCCGGGCCGTACGAGATGTTCATACAAAAGTGCATTCCGTAGCTGCGGTAGACGTAGAGACGGCCCGCCCGCCCGAACATCACGCTGTTCCGCGGCGTTTGCCCCCGATACGAATGTGCTGCCGGATCTGGCCAGGGCCCGTCCTTCTCCCCTCCGTACGCCTCGACCTCGACAATCCTCAGCGAGATGTCGTCGACGATCAGGGTCGAGCCGAGAATTGTCAGGCCCGCTTCCAACGGGTTCTTCACATTTTCCAAGGTCTCGATACTCACCCTTCGATTGTGCCCACGCCGTTGACTCATCGGTCGGCCGAGTCGCATAATTCAACAAGTGATGAATTATCGAAATGAGGCGAACCGTGACCACCACGCCGGCAATAGACATCCGCGGACTACGAGTCATTCGCGGCAAGCACGAAGTTCTTCACTCACTCGACCTGCAGGTTTCGGCAGGATCGATCACCGGACTGCTCGGCCCGTCCGGCTGCGGCAAGACAACCCTGATGCGCGCGATAGTCGGAACCCAGATCGTCGAAAGTGGTGAGGTCAGAGTCCTGGGCGACCTCGCGGGGTCCGTTGCTCTTCGCCGCCGGGTCGGATACGTCACCCAATCCCCCAGCGTGTACGGCGACCTGACGGTCACTCGAAACGTCCAGTACTTCGGCGCTCTGTACGGCAAGTCCGGCGAAGACGTCGCAGCAGCGGTCGACGCCGTCGGATTGAGCCGATACGCCGACCGGACCGCCGCCGATCTGTCCGGAGGTCAACGCGGTCGAGTCTCGCTGGCATGCGCGTTGGTGGCATCACCTGATGTGTTGATCCTCGACGAACCGACCGTTGGTCTGGATCCGGTGCTTCGTGTCGAATTGTGGGAACGATTTGCCGACCTTGCTCGCAGCGGAACCACCCTGTTGGTCTCCAGCCACGTCATGGATGAGGCCGACCACTGCGCTGAACTGATCCTGATGCGAGACGGGCATCTCCTCGCTCAACTCACACCCGATGAATTGCGCGCCAAAACCAGATGTGAACGGCTCGAGGACGCCTTTCTCGAGCTGATTCGGACTTCACCCGTCGGAGGCGAAATATCATGAGCATCAGGATCTTCGGTGCTACGACCGTACGCATTCTGCTTCAGCTCCGCCAGGACCATCGCACGGTGGCCATGATCTTGTTGGTCCCGTCGTTGTTGATGATTTTGCTGTATTTCCTCTACCAAGACGTACCCACGCCGCCCGGCCAGGTTTCACTGTTCCAACGCGTGGCGATCACCATGCTGGGAATCTTGCCGTTTGTGGTCATGTTCCTGGTCACGTCCATCGCCATGCAGCGCGAACGCAGTTCAGGAACACTCGAACGCCTGCTCACCACCCCGATGGGCAAACTCGATCTTCTGGCGGGATACGGCGCGGCATTTTCGCTCTCGGCCGCCGCTCAGGCAGCTCTCGCGTGCGCGGTTGCTTTCGGATTTCTCGGACTCACCATCGCCGGCAGTCTTGCCTGGGTCATCGTCATTGCAGTTCTCGGCGCAATACTCGGCGTTGCGCTCGGCCTGTTGGCCAGCGCATTCGCGAAGACCGAGTTCCAAGCGGTGCAGTTCATGCCGGTAGTTGTGGTCCCCCAACTGTTCCTCTGCGGACTCCTCGTGCCCCGCGACCAATTGCCGACCTGGCTCGAATGGATCAGCAACGTCCTCCCCTTGAGCTACGCCGTCGACGCACTTCAGCAAGTGTCGATGCATGCCGACGCGACGCATCATATGTGGCGTGATCTCGCCGTCATGGCGGGCTTCGCCGCCGCAGCACTCTCGCTGGCCGCGGCAACACTCGATCGCCGCACTCCATGAACGACAACGACACGGCGCCCGCACCTGCACCGATTCGTTCGGGGCGACGACCGGGCAAGTCGGAGACTCGCGCGCAGATCCTCGATTCGGCGCGACGGGCGTTCTCCCAGAACGGTTTTCGACGCACAACCGTTCGATCGATAGCTGCGGCCGCTGACGTCGATCCGGCCATGATTCATCATCATTTCGGAAGCAAGGAGCAGTTGTTCACCGCTGCGATCGCGCTACCGATCGATCCAGTCCAGGTATTGGGACCGGTTCACGCCTCTCCGACCGAAAATCTCGGCGAAAATCTACTCAGAGCAGTGATCGGGCTGTGGGAATCGGAACACCAGCCGGCGATTCTGGCGGCTTTTCGATCGGCGGTTTCCGGCGACGGATCGCAGCTGATCCAGAGCTTTCTGCTCGATGTCGTATTGCGCGACATCATTCCGCGGGTGGACACACCACCTGGTACCGGCTTGATCAGAGCGGAATTGGTGGCATCTCAGATGGCCGGACTGCTGGTCACGCGATATGTGCTCGGACTCGAACCACTCGCATCATTGAGCGTTGACGCGTTGGTACCGCTGGTGGCTCCGAACCTCCAGCGGTACCTGACCGGTGAATTACCGATCTAGCCTTCAGCCCGCGCGAGCAACTTCTCGTGCTCGTCGTCCGCCACATCGCGTGCCTCGTCGATCAACAGAACTGGAATGCCGTTCTCGATCGGGTATGCACGCCGCAGGCGCGGGTTGTAGAGCAACTCGTCCCCGACCAGCAACAGCGGGCCTTTGTCCTGGGGGCAGGCCAAAATGCTGAGCAACGTCGAATCAATAGCCACGTGAGTCCTCTCGAACCGATCAAACAGAATGTCCTCAGGCTACCGTGCTCCGGTGCCCACCCTCGTCGGCATCAACTGCGCGGCAATTGCCTTGGTCAGCCGCTTGTACGACTGCGTCTCGGAATCGAGGAACCAGGTCCGTGGTCCTGGCGCCGGCAATCCGGCGGCAGCTAACGCAGTGGAGCTCGGACGGTACGACGAACCCACCGGGATCTCGTCTACCACGTGCACGATATCCGGGCGCGCATCAAAAGCGATGCGCGAGAGAGCCTCTGCAAGCTCGGCGGAACGGAACTGCCGCCCCGGACGCCATGTCACGGCAGCGACCGCCAGCTGATGCGGCGCGTCACCGACGCCGTATGCGACGGCAAGATCCACCCGCGCCACACTCGACAACGCGTCGACGATCGGCTGGGTGAAGACGGGACCGCGGAGCGTCGAAATGACCGTGTTCTTGTGATCGATCAGCCAGTAGTCGCCGTCGGCGTCCCGGCGGAAGAGATTCTCCGTGGGAATCCACGAATCACCCGCTTGGAAGAGTCCCCGCATCGCTCCGCCCGAGAGATCGGCAGTGAATCCCGCGCGCCCGAGTAGCAACCCGACTTCGTCTTCGGCGCACTCACGGACAAATCCGTTTCCGTTTTCGAGGAGCCGACCACTCAGCGGGTCGTATGCCGCCAACCGCACCTGCGCGCTACCCGGCAACGGGCGGCCCTTGGAACCAACTTTGGAGCCCGCGACATTGGCAAGAATCACGTCACCTTCGGTCGACGCATAGAACTCGAGTACCTGCGCGGGGTCGAACGCCTCCGTGGTCCGCTTCCACAGCCCGTGAGGCATTCCCGAACCGATGAACAGTCGGACCGGATGGCTACCGTCGATGAGAAGAAGATCCTCGTCGAGGATCTCGCGCATCATCGACCACGTGTAACTCACGACGGTCACACCGTAGCGATGGATTTCCTCGACGAATCGAGCCGGATTCAGTCCGCGTGAGAGCGCAATCCGTGAGCCACCGGCCATGGCGCCACCGATGGTCGCGAGCAGACTCGACGAATGATGGAGTGGTGCAAGGCAGTACACGGTGTCACCGCGATCGAGATCTGCCGCCGTGGCCGTTCCGAAGGCAGACAGTGCCCACCGGTAGTTGGTGATCTGCTTGGCTTCGAGCACACCGCCCGATTCCGCAAAGATGATGAATGCGAGTTCACGGGCGACGCCGGGATCCGGCCGGTACCAACCGGGCAGATTGACCTTCGTCGGATCGATTTGTTCGAGATCGATCACGTCGTGTGACGGATCCACCTCGAGTCCGCGGGCATCGCCGCCGCCGAGTACCAAGACCGGCCTACCGGTAACCACCGCAGCGTCGACGTTCTCCGGATCGGTGATGATCCGATCAACCGATCCCAGCTTGACCGCCGCCGAGATGTCGGACCCCGGCGGAAGCATGACGGCAACGGCACCAAGGCGCGACAGGGCCGCGATGGCCGCGAGCGCGCTGGGGCGGGTCTCCATCAGGACACCGACGTGCGCTGCCGGACGCACTCCCACGGAAATCAATCCACGCACGACATTGTCGATGCGGGCGTTGACCGCTTCGTAGGTGTGCACACGATTGTCGAAGAGGAAGCACTCGCCGTTCGGTGCTTTTCGACGCTGCTCCGCGAGCAATTGACTCAGCGAGATCTTGGTGTGCGGCTGAATTTGGTTGAGTCGCGCAAGACGTGGCAACGCGCGTGCCGCTTCACCGGACAATTCGAAAGTCCCGCGCAACGCACCGGCTGCAAGGTCACTGATTCCTTTGGTGACTCCTGCACCTACTTCAGCGACCGAGGCGACGGTGTGGATGATCCGATTGCTGATCGACACACCGGTCTGGTCTTCGAGGTCGGCGCCGTAGACCATGTTCGCGATACGGTCCGGGAGGGGTCCACCCGTCTCGGTCCACTGCACGAATTCACCGGTGGTCGGCCAGGTGTGATTGGCTGCGGTGGAACCGACAACCAATCCGAAATGACCTGCGCGCAAGGTAGATTCGTAGACCTTGGCCCGCGGCGCTGCCTGGCCGATCCCGCGAACCGCCTGAGGTTGACCGATGTCGTCGACCTCGCCGACGAATGCCAGGATGGGGCAGGTGATCTCGGCGAGCGAGACCAATTGATCCTTGATGACAAAACCACCGGTCATCATTCGGTTGTGCACGATGAACTGCTTGAGCAGTTCGGCAACCGCGGGCCCGGACCACGCGACCCAACCCTCGGTCGCGAGGAAGCGTCGCTGCTGCTCCCTCGGCAGCAAAGCCTCACGGTCGTGCAGTTGAAGCAGGAAGTCGACGCGCATCTTCAACGTCTTCACGGGATCGAGCAACTGGAACCCGGTGCGAGCCATCCACCCGGTGACCGCCAGGCGATTGAAGACGTGATCGGCGAGGAAATCCGCACCCTTGGTGGCCAATCCGGCCGGGATACCGAAGGGCAACGCGGCGAGTGTGTCAACCGGACTGCCGAAGGTGATGACGCTGGCGATGTTTCGACTACGCCGATACGCGGCAGCTTGATAGGCAAACATGCCGCCCTGCGAATAGCCGGAGATGTGAACATCTTTACCGGTGTGACGGTGGATGTGGTCGATGATGTCACTGAGAGCGATGATGTGATCGGCGAGATTGCGATCCCAACCGCCCTCTTCGGAGTCGGGCGAACCAAAATCGACTACCCAGGGGTCCAGGCCCATCTCGTGCAGAATTCCCACAGCACCCTGGTCGCGGGTCACGTCGTACACGTTCGCCGACATCATCATCGGCGGGATCAGCACGATCGGTGCACCGACGGTTTCCGGATCGCTGTCCGGGAAGTAGCGGCGAAGCCGGTACATCGCTGCGCGCTCGACGATCTCGAACGGCGACGTGGTCGCATCCGTTTCCAGCCCACCCAACCGGACGACCTCGAGGCCGTTTTGTGCTGTCGCAACCACCCGACGAATCGGGCCCAGCACAGACTTGGAATTCAATCCCACCATTTCACTCCCAAGTTACTCACCATGTGACGTCAGTCTCATTTTTCCCGCGCGCAACAAGCCTACTGACGACGAATACGCGTACGCGGTCAGGGAGCAAATTCTGCTCCCTGACCGCGTACGACCGAAGGACTACTGCCGAAAAGAGAGAGGAAACACTCGTGACCGCAAGGTCAGAGGGTCCATTCCCGCAGCGACTGGGCCACTGCTCGGACTCCGTCCAACTGTTCTGCTACCCGCACCCCCGCGGTGCCGCCTCGCGCATTACGCGAAGCGATGGAACCCTCGACTGTCAGCACCTCACGAACAGCGGGTGTCAGCGCGCTGTCGACGCCGGCCAGTTCCTCGTCCGTGAGATCTTCGAGTCCGACGCCTCGCGCTTCGGCGACACGCACACACGCTCCAGCAGCCTCGTGTGCAACCCGGAACGGCACGCCCTGGCGCACCATCCACTCCGCGATGTCGGTGGCCAACGTGAACCCTGCCGGAGCAAGTTCCGCCATACGCGCGGTGTGGAACTCGAGAGTCTGCACCAGGCCGGTGATGGCCGGGAGCAACATCTCCAGCTGCGCAACCGAGTCGAAGACCGGTTCCTTGTCCTCTTGCAGATCGCGGTTGTACGCCAGCGGCTGAGCCTTGAGCGTCGCCAGCAGGCCGGTGAGGTTACCGATCAGACGACCAGACTTACCGCGCGTGAGTTCCGAAACATCCGGGTTTTTCTTCTGCGGCATGATCGACGAACCCGTCGACCACGCGTCGGCAAGCGTGATGTAGCCGAATTCCGGTGTGCTCCAGATGATGATCTCTTCCGCCATGCGTGAGAGATCGACACCGATCATCGCAAGCACAAACGCTGCCTCGGCCGCAAAATCACGCGAAGCGGTTGCGTCGATCGAGTTCTCGGCCGAGCTGTCGAACTTCAATTCCGCTGCAATGGCTTCGGGGTCGAGACCGAGCGAGGAACCGGCAAGTGCACCGGAACCGTACGGGGACACCGCAGCTCGTACGTCGAAGTCGTGAAGACGTTGCACGTCGCGCAACAGCGGATGCGCATGGGCGAGCAGGTGATGTGCCAACAAGACCGGTTGAGCAGCCTGCAGGTGCGTCTTGCCCGGCATCACGGCATCCGGGTGAGCCCCGGCCTGAGTCGCCAATGCGTCGACCACGTCGAGAACGCCGGTGGAGATGCGGCGAACCGCATCCCGAAGCCACATTCGGAACAGCGTGGCCACCTGGTCGTTTCGCGAACGACCAGCACGCAGGCGTCCGCCGACCTCAGGCCCGACACGCTCGATCAGACCGCGTTCGAGTGCGCCGTGTACGTCCTCGTCCGAATCACTCGGTCCGAAGGCGCCACTGGCAACATCTGCCGCCAGACGGTCGAGACCGTCGAGCATTGTTGCGAGGTCGGCCTCGCTGAGCAGGCCTGCCTTGTTCAGTACGCGAGCATGCGCCTGCGACGCACGAACGTCGTACGGAGCGAGGACCCAGTCGAAGTGAGTCGACTTGCTCAGCGCCGCCATGGCAGCGGCCGGTCCGGACTCGAACCGTCCGCCCCACAGCGCGCCTTCGTTGGTGCCGTGTTTTTGGGCGTCTCCGTCACCGTGAGCCGTCATGGCTCAGAGTCCCAGATCGCGCTTCGCGGCGACCTTCGACGACAGACCGTGGATCTCGACGAAGCCCTTCGATGCGGACTGGTCGAAGCTGTCGCCCTCGTCGTACGTCGCGAGGTTGAAGTCGTAGAGCGACTCGGGGCTACGACGACCGTTGACGGTGATGGCTCCACCGTGCAGGAAGAGACGAATGTCGCCGGTGACGCGCTCCTGCGTCTTGTTGACGAACGTATCCAGTGCGTCCTTGAGGGGCGAGAACCAGAGGCCGTCGTAGACCAGCTCGGACCAACGCTGCTCCATCTGACGCTTGTAGCGACCGAGTTCGCGTTCGAGGGTGACGTGCTCGAGTTCCTGGTGCGCGGTGATGAGAACCATGGCTCCGGGAGCTTCGTAGATCTCACGGCTCTTGATGCCCACGAGACGGTCCTCGACGACGTCGAGGCGACCGACACCCTGAGCGCCTGCGCGCTTGTTCAGTTCCTGAATCGCTTCGAGAACCGACACGGGGCGGCCGTCGATGGCAACCGGGCGACCCTTGTCGAAGCTGATGATGAGCTCGTCGGGCGCGTTCCAGTTGACCGTCGGGTCCTGGGTGTAGTCGTAGACGTCCTTCGTCGGTGCGTTCCACAGATCCTCGAGGAAGCCGGTTTCGACGGCGCGGCCCCAGACGTTCTGGTCGATCGAGAACGGCGACTTCTTGGAGACGTTGATCGGGATGTTGTTCTCTTCGGCGAAAGCGATGGCCTTCTCGCGGGTCCAGGCGTAGTCGCGGACCGGTGCGATGACCTGAAGGTCGGGCGCGAGGGCGCCGAATCCGACCTCGAAGCGAACCTGGTCGTTGCCCTTACCGGTGCAACCGTGCGAGACGATGGTGCCGCCGTGCGAGCGTGCAGCTTCGACGATGTGCTTGACGATCAGCGGACGGCTGATGGCCGAGACCAGCGGGTAGCGGTCCATGTAGAGGGCGTTGGCCGCAATGGTCGGCAGGCAGTACTCGTCCGCGAACTCGTCGCGGGCGTCGACGACAACGGATTCGACTGCGCCGCAGTCGATCGCGCGCTGACGCACGACCTCCATGTCCTCGCCACCCTGCCCCAGATCGATGGCGACGGCGACAACTTCAGCGCCCGTCTCCTTACCGATCCAACTGATGGCAACAGAAGTGTCCAGCCCGCCCGAGTAGGCGAGTACGACGCGATCGGCCATGGTTTTTGTGCTCCTTCGGTTGAAAATCTCTATCAAAGAATAAGGGGTCAGGCGAGCGATTCGATCATGGCCGCGAGTTCCGCTCCGGAAAGCGGTTCTCGGGCCACCACGAAGATGGTGTCATCTCCGGCGATCGTTCCCACGATGTCGGGCATCGAGGACCGATCCAGTGCGCTCGCGAGGTAGTGCGCGGCTCCCGGCGGTGTCCGGAGAACCGCCATGTTGCCGCTGAAATCGGTGGAGACCAACAGCTCACCCAACAGCCGTGAGAGGCGGTCGGTACCGCCGGACACACCGCGTACCGGGTTCCCGTCCTCCGGCACCACGTAAACACCGGCGCCGCCGTCAGCGGCACGCAGTTTCACCGCTCCCAACTCTTCGAGGTCACGCGAGAGGGTGGCCTGCGTCGCTTCGATGCCCTCGGCACCGAGCAACGCCGCCAACTCCGTCTGACTTCGGACGGGATGCGCCGCCAGCAGCGCGATGATGCGCGACTGGCGACCGGCCCGAGTGGGAGCGACGCTCACGCCTGGTCCAGTTGGGTTCGCTGTTCCAGCAGCCACACGAGCAACGCCTTCTGGGCGTGCAGACGGTTCTCCGCCTCGTCCCAGACGACGCTCTGGGGTCCGTCGAGAACCTCGTCGGTGACCTCTTCGCCGCGATGGGCCGGCAGGCAGTGCAGGACGACAGCCTTCGGATCTGCTTTGGCGAGCAATTCCTTGTTGATCTGGAACGGGCGGAAAGGTCCGACCCGATCGAGCCCGTCGTTCTCCTGACCCATCGAGGTCCAGGTATCGGTGACCAACGCGTCGGCACCGACGACGCCGGCCTGCGGGTCCTGCGTCAGCGTGATGGTTGCACCGGTTTCCGCGGCGCGTGTGCGCGCTGCTGCTACTACCCAGTCCGCCGGTTCGAAGCCAGCGGGACTTGCGATGGTGACGTCGATGCCTGCGGTGACTCCGCCGAGCATCAGCGAGTGAGCCATGTTGTTGGCGCCGTCGCCCAGGTAGGTCAGCTTCAGTCCCTTGAGCTCACCCTTCTGCTCGATCAGCGTTTGCAGATCGGCCAGAACCTGACAGGGATGAAATTCGTCGGACAACGCATTGACGATGGGAATCGTTGCACCCGTTGCCATTTGCTCCAAGCGCTTCTGGCCGAACGTGCGCCACACGACGGCGTCGACATAGCGGGAGAGTACGCGTCCGGTGTCCGCCAACGTCTCTTCACGACCGAGTTGGGTACTGCGCCCGTCGACGACGACGGCGTGGCCGCCCATCTGCGCGATGCCCATCTCGAACGAGAAACGTGTACGCGTCGAGTTCTTCTCGAAGATGACGCCGACTCCGCGAGGACCCTCGAGTGGACGCCGAGCGAACGGGTCCTTCTTGAGAATCGCAGCGAGTTCCAGAACTTCGGCCTGCTGCGCCGGAGTCAGATCGTCGTCCCTGAGAAAGTGTTTCACCACGGTAGTCACTTCTCCCCCGGCTGGTCAGCCGATAGTGCACTGTCGAAGATGGCAGGTAGTGCTGCCACGAAGGTTTCGGCCTGCTCATCCGTGAGGATGAGCGGCGGCGCCAACCGGATCACTCCGGGTTGCGCTGCATTCACAAGGTACCCGGCTTCGCGCGCGGCATTTTCCACCGCCGGCGCGACGTCCTCGGTCAGCACGACACCCAGCAACAGTCCCGATCCCCGTACGTAGTCGACCAACGGATGGCCCAGATCTTCGATGCCCGCCGAGATCGATTTGCCCAAGCTGTCGGCGCGTGAGATCAGGTCTTCCGCTGCAATGGTTTTCAGCACGGCAAGCGCCGCCGCAGCGCACACCGGATTGCCACCGAACGTCGTACCGTGCTTGCCCGGTCCGAAGAACTCTGCCGTTGCTCCGGTCGCGATGCAGGCGCCGATCGGCATTCCGCCGCCGAGTCCCTTCGCAAGAGTGATGACGTCCGGCACGATGCCGACTGCCTGATGTGCGTAGAACCAGCCGGTCCGGCCGATGCCGGTCTGAACTTCGTCGAGTACGAGCAGCGCCCCGCGTTCGGCGGTGATCCGCCGAGCCTCGACGAGGTATCCCTCGGGTGGCACCACGACGCCGCCCTCACCCATGATCGGTTCGAGGAACACAGCAGCGGTGTCGGAATCGACTGCCCGCTCCAGTGCCTCGACATCGCCGTACGGCACGAACTCGACACCGGCGGGCATCGGTTCGAACGGCGCCCGCTTGGCCGGCTGACCCGTCAGAGCGAGTGCCCCCATCGTGCGACCGTGGAAAGAGCCCTCGGCCGCGATGATCTTCTTCCGGCCAGTAGCGCGTGCGAGCTTGAAGGCAGCCTCGTTCGCCTCGGTACCGGAGTTGCAGAAGAACGCGCGCCCGGTGACGTTGCCGAGATGAGCGAGCAACTGCTCCGCCAACTCGACGACCGGCTCGCTGGCGTACAGGTTGGAAACATGGCCGAGTGTCGACAACTGAGTAGTGACGGCTTCGACGACGGCCGGATGTCCGTGTCCGAGGATGTTGACGGCGATTCCGGCAAGGAAGTCGACGTACTGCTTGCCGTCGGCGTCGGTGAGTACGGCGCCGTCACCGCGGACGAGAGCAACCCGGGGTACGCCGTAATTGTTCATCAGCGAAGCGGACCACCGCTGCTGCAGATCGATCGTGCTCATGAAGTAGCTCCCTGCTGGGGACCGGCGACCGAGGAGCCGGGCACGACCATCGTGCCGATTCCTTCACCGGTGAAAAGTTCGAGTAGGACTGAATGTTCGAGCCGGCCGTCGATCACGTGCGCCGACGGCACACCTCCGCGCACCGCGCGAAGGCAGGCCTCCATCTTGGGCACCATGCCGGCATCGAGACTCGGCAACAACTGGGCCAGGGCGTCGGTGTCGATTTCGGTGGCCAGCGAGGATCGGTCCGGCCAATCGGTGTACAGGCCTTCGACGTCGGTGAGGACAACGAGCTTCTCGGCACCGATCGCCTCGGCCAGTGCGGCAGCGGCGGTATCGGCGTTGATGTTGTGGACGACGCCGTCGGCATCGGGCGCGATGGTCGAGACCACCGGAATGCGTCCTGCCGCAATCAGATCGAGTACCGCGTCTGGGTTCACGGTGGTGACGTCTCCGACCAGGCCGATGTCGGTCTGCTCCCCCTCGACCGCAACAGTGCGTCGAGTAGCGGTGAACAGGTGCGCATCTTCACCGGAGATACCGACCGCGTACGGACCGTGCGCGTTGATCAGGCCGACGAGTTCACGGCCCACCTGACCGAAGAGCACCATCCGGACGACGTCCATCACCTCGGGCGTCGTGACCCGGAAACCACCGCGGAACTCACCCTTCATGCCAAGGCGTGCCAGCATCGCGTTGATCTGCGGGCCGCCGCCGTGCACGACGACGGGGTGGATGCCGACAGTCCGCAGGAACGCCATGTCCGCGGCGAAGGCGGTCTTGAGTGTCTCGTCGATCATGGCGTTTCCGCCGTACTTGACCACGACCACCTTGTCTCGGAATCGCTGCAGCCACGGCAGCGCGTCGGCGAGGACATGCGCCTTCTGATGCTCGCTGATCACGGGATACGTCTCGGTCATGACGAGTACGCCGAGTTCTCTTCGACGTACGCGTGCGAGAGGTCCGTGGTGCGAATGCTCACGGACTCGTTGCCGATTCCCAGGTCGATGTCGAGTTCGATGTCGATCCCGCTCAGGTCCACCTCACGCGCTCCCGGAGCGCCGACGCCGTCGATGCAGACGGGACTCCCGTTGAAGGACACACTGATTCGATCGGGATCGAGCTCGATGGGAGCGATACCCACTGCTGCGAGGACGCGGCCCCAGTTCGGATCGGATCCGAACAGTGCCGTCTTGACCAGGCTGTCGCGGGCGATGGTGCGGGCGCCGATCAACGCATCGGACTCGGACGCTGCGCCGCGAACCGTCACCTTGACCCGCTTGGTGACGCCCTCGGCGTCTGCCATCAACTGATCCGCGAGATCGTCGCACACTGCGAAGACCGCGGCGTTGAGTTCGTCCTGGGTCGGTGTGACACCGCTGGCGCCGGAGGCCAACAGGAGCACCGTGTCGTTGGTGGACGTGGCGCCGTCGACGTCGAGGCGATCGAAGCTCAGGTGGGTGGCGGCGCGCAGAGCGGTATCGAGCTGCTCGGCCGTTGCGACAGCATCGGTCGTGACGACGCACAGCATCGTCGCCAGCGCGGGCGCGAGCATGCCTGCACCCTTGGCCATTCCGCCGACGTTCCACTTGTTCGCGTGGTGCAGCGACGCCTGCTTCGGCACGGTATCGGTGGTCATGATCGCGTACGCCGCGTCGGTGCCGCCGGAGATTCCGCCGGCCAGTTCGTGCACTACCTCGGTGACACCGGGGATCAGCTTGTCCATGGGCAAGCGGTCACCGATCAGGCCGGTCGAACAGACGGCGACCTCGATCGCGCCCGTCTCGGTTCCCCAATTGCTCAGTGCCGACGCAACTTCCTCGGCAGTCTTGTGCGCATCCTGGAATCCACCCGCGCCGGTACACGCGTTTGCGCCGCCCGAGTTGAGCACGACCGCGCGCAGCTTGCCCGTCGTCAAAACCTGCTGAGACCACAGCACCGGAGCAGCCTTGACCTTGTTCAGGGTGAAGACACCGGCAGCGGCCAGATCGGGTCCCTCGTTGAGCACCAATGCGAGGTCCGACTTGCCACTCTTCTTGATACCGGCAGCAATTCCGGCACCGCGGAATCCGGCAGGTGCGGTGACGCCCTGTGTGCGGAGCAGCCGTCCCCCGGCGACGTGAACCACGTCTGCAACGGTCGCGTCAGGCTCGGTTGCGTTGTCGATCTGCTGCGGATTGTCGGTGCTCACGGAGCTACTCCCACGGTAGAGAGACCTGCGGTCTCGGGTAGGCCAAGGGCGAGATTCATCGATTGCACCGCGCCACCGGCGGTGCCCTTGGTGAGATTGTCGATTGCCGAGATGACAACGAGCTGACCGGCGTCGGCGTCAACGGTGACCCCGATCTGCACGGCATTGGATCCGATCACGGCACCGGTCTGCGGAAAGACTCCGGCAGGCAGCACGTGAATGAACGGCTCGTCGTTGTATGCCTTTTCGTAGATTTCGCGCGCTTGCTCTTCGGTGGCCGTGGTGGCTGCCGTGCAGGTCGCGAGGATGCCGCGCGGCATGGGCGCGAGGACCGGAGTGAAAGAAACACTGATGTCCTTGCCGCCTGCGGCCGAAAGATTCTGAATGATCTCAGGGGTGTGGCGATGGACACCTCCGACACCGTATGCGCGGACGGAGCCCATGACCTCGGAACCCAGCAGATCGGCCTTCGGCGCCCGGCCGGCGCCCGAAGTGCCACTGACCGCAACCACGTTCACGTGTGAGTCCACGATCCCCGCGGCAACGGCGGGGGCCAGCGCGAGGCTCGCTGCCGTCGGGTAGCAGCCCGGAACGGCAATGCGGGTTGCGCCTACCAATTTCTCACGGGCACCGGGCAATTCAGGAAGACCGTATGGCCAGGTACCGGCATGAGTGCTCTTGTAGTACTTCTCCCAAGCTGCGGGATCCTGCAGCCGGAAGTCCGCGCCGCAGTCGATGATGACCGTCGACTCGGGCAGCAACTTGGCGTACTGAGCCGAATTTCCGTGTGGGAGACCGAGGAAGACGACGTCGTGACCCGAGAGGATTTCGACAGTGGTCTCTTCGAGTACCCGCGAAGAGAGTGGGAGCAAGTGCGGATGATGCTCACCGAGCGTCGAACCGGCGTTGCCACCGGCGGTCAGCGAACCGATCACCAGACTGCCGTCGGCGTAGGACGGGTGCCCGAGGAGCAGACGCAGAACCTCACCACCGGCGTACCCACTGGCGCCGGCAACGGCGACTCTGATCGGCTTGCGTGCGTTCTCGGTCGTACCACCTTCAGTCATGTCACACAGTATGCATCATTGTGCATCGGAATGCATAATTACTTACCCATGGATCGCCGGATCTCCTCGAGCTTGGCTTTTGCGGCCTTCTGGCGCTCGTCCCACTGCTCGTCGACGGATTTTCCGGCAGGACTCTCGTGTGCCAATTCGGCCGAACCTATGGAAGTACCGAAGCGCCCCTCTATCTTCTCCCGAACACGGTCGAAAGTGGGGACTCCCCCTTCGGTGTAGTCGGGTTCGGGAATTCTCGGGTCGGTCGCAAGTACCACCGGGACGTCGATGATCTCGTCGACCTCCACAACGGTGTCGGGCAGTTCGACTTCTTCGGCGTCGGTGATCGTGTTGTCGTCCTCTACACGGTGCGGCTCGAGGCTCGCGGCAGCGGTGTCCACCACGGAAAGAAGGACCGACAAGCTCGGACGACGCTCGACCACTGCGCGAACGACCGCGAGGAAGTCCTTGTCGTCGAGTGCACTGGCGGCCTCGACCACCTGGTGCACGGACCCATCGTGCTCGGACCCATCGTGCTCGGACCCATCATGTTCGGGCCCATCATTTCGTGACACTGTCAGTCCCTTCTCGAAATGCCGACGGACAACTCCGATCCTTCCACGACTGTCTGCCGAAGGGGTCAGCGTGAGGCGAGGTAAGCGGCAAACGCGTCCTCGCTCGAATATTCGGGGACGTACCCGAACTGTTCCTTGAGCCGCCGATTGTCGAGAACGGGTCGGTATTGGAGAAATCCGACGCGCTCCGGACCGTGTTCCGTTACGCCCAATCGCCGTCCGACGCGTAGAACGCCTCGCAACAGCCATGCAGGAAGCGTCACCGTGCTCTTGCCCATCCGGGAAGCCAACTCGTCGACGGTCATTGCGCCGTCGCCCGCGACGTTGAAGATGCCCACTTGGTTTCCGGTCACGGCCTCCGCAAAAGCGCCCGCGACATCGGTGTGCCAGACAAACACGAAGGGGCTGTCGCTCCCGGCAACCTTGAGCAGCTTGCGGCGATCGAACAACGCGGTGATCTGATTGTCGACGCTCTCACCCAAGATCGTGCCGATCCGGAAGACAACTTGTTCCAACTCCGGGTGTTCGACGCGATATTCGGCGAGCATCTCTTCGACCAGGCGTTTGTGGCGACTGTAAGTGAATTCGTCGTTGCCTCGGACAGGTACGTCCTCGGTGATCCACGGTGGGTTGTCGGAGTGGTAGCCGTACGCCGCTCCAGACGAAGACACGACGATCCGTCCAACCCCGTGTTCGACGCAGGCCGCGAGCACGTTTCGTGTCCCGTCGACGTCGACGCGGTACTCCTGCTCTGCTGTCGTGTTCTTGCCGGGATTCACGATGGACGCAAGGTGGATCACGACGTTCGGTCGGTACTGACCGAACACCCGCCCCAATTCTGTGGGGTCGCAGACGTCCGCCCTAACGCGGCGGATGCGATCGTCCGGCGTGTCCTTGACCGTGAGGTCGGCACAGACGACGGTGATGCCCTGCGCGATCAGTGCGTCGATGACAGCGGTACCCAGGAACCCGTTCCCGCCCGTGACGAGTGCGACGGTCATGCCGGTACCGCCTTTCGGGCGCGTCGCTTGGACCAGATCGTCGCCAGAGCCAACCCGGCGATGATGTCCCAGATCCCCCACCAGCCGGCCACGACGGCCATGCCACCGAGCCCGTCGAAGAACGAGAACACCAGGCCAAGCCCCAGTCCGGCATTGCGGATGCCGACCTCGAAAGAGACGGCGCGACGGCTGTATTCGTTCAACCCGGTGACGGCGCCGCAGAAGTATCCCAGTGCGAGGGCAACCGTGTCGTGCAGGAAGACCGCGAGCAGTACCACCCCGATGTAGTCGACGAAGTACGACGCATTCCCTGACACACCCGCGACGATGAAGATCAACAACGCCACCAACGAACCGTTTTTCACCCAAGGCTGCGCTTTCGCGGCGATCTCCGGGAACTTTTGTGCCGCCCAGATGCCGAGAACGAACGGCACGCCGATGATCAGGGCGATTTGCGCGACCATCTCGAGCGCATTCAGATTCACGGACTGCAACAGAGCGTCGGTCTCCGGGCGTCGGCTCCCCCAGAACGCGAGATTGAGCGGCATGAGGAAGATCGCGAAGACGTTCGACACCGCCGTCATGGACACCGAGAGTGCGACGTCGCCGCCCGCCCGGTGAGTCAGGACATTCGAGATATTGCCCGGCGGGCAGCACGCCACCAGGATCATGCCGAGCGCTACCGAGGGAGCGGGCGAGAGAATCAGCGTCAGCAGAAAAGTCACTGCCGGCAGCAGCAGGAACTGGGCAGCGATACCCACCGCCATCGCCTTGGGTTTGGTGAGCGCACGACGGAAGTCGTCGACCGAGGTGTCGAGGGCGATCCCCAGCATGATCGCGGCCAGCACCACGTTGAGGATCATCAACGATCCCGGGTTGAAGTTGAGCACCACGTCGTCGATCGGCATCATTGTCCTCCCTTCGTCAGAGCGGCATCGAGCAGTCCGATGTGCCGCCTGATCGTTGATCGGTAGGCGTCCTTGTTCACGTAGTAGGCCATTCGTCCCAGCTTCAGGTACTTGTATCCCCCGGACAGATCGGGAGGAGGGCCGGCCGCCGCTGCCGAGAATTCGCGCGCCGCGGCGGGGGCTTCGGTGCGTGCGGTGATCAATTTGGCCACCAACTCGGCCTGCTCGTAACGGCCCTGCCACCCGAGACCCGATGCTTCGACCATGCCGAGCACAAAGAGATTGTCGTGACGGCGACTCGCGACGTTGAGGAACAGGTCCGGGGCAGCGCCGGACCAGTCCAGGTCCTCGCGCGCGATGAAGGGATAGTCGAGGTGATACCCCGTGGCGCAGAGAACGAGGTCGTAGTCGGCAGACGATCCGTCGACAAACCGCACGGTCTTCCCCTCGAACCGGTCGACGTCGGCGCGCACGTGCACGTCACCGTGCCCGATGTGGTGCAGGATCAACGAGTTCACGACCGGATGCGATTCGTAGATCTTGTAGTCCGGTGCCGGAAATCCGAACCGCACCGGATCTCCCGTGAACTGCTTGAGTACCAAGGTGTCGACGCGTTGTTTGATCCACGGCGGCAACGGCTTTCCCTGATTCAAGGTGTCCGAGGGTCGTCCGAACAGATACTTGGGGACGAAGTAGTAGCCTCGCCGAACGCTTAAATCGACGCACTCGGCCTGGTGGACGGCATCGACGGCGATGTCGCATCCACTGTTGCCCGCTCCGATGACCAGTACCCGCCTTTCGCGGAAGATCTCGGCGCTGCGGTACTCGCTCGTGTGCATCAACGTGCCGGTGAAGTCGCCCTGGAACGTCGGTATGTTCGGCTTCGACAGCGTTCCGTTCGCGATGATCACGCCTCGATACCGCGCGACTGTCGTCTCACCGCTGCGACTACGCGTGGTGACCTGCCACAGCGAATCGACCGGCGAAACGTCGATGACGGTAGTGCCGAAGGCAAAGTGCCTGCGAAGATCGTGGGTATCGGCGTAGTCGCGGAAATACTCGGCAAGTTCGACGTGGCTCGGGTAGTCGGCAACCGAATCCGCCATCGGGAACTCCGCGAATGCGGTGGTGCCCTTCGACGAAATGAGGTGCGCCGACTCGTAGACGGTGCTGTGCGGGTTGTCGATGTCCCAGAGCCCACCGACGTCGTCGTGGCTCTCGAAGCCGTCGAACGCTATGCCGGCTCGATCGAGGTTTCGCGCGCCGGCCAATCCAGACGGACCCGCTCCGATCAGCGCGTACTTGCCCTCTGTGCTCATGGATCGAGCGTCGCAGATAGTTCGAATCTTGCGGCAATGTGCAGGATAATGACGTTATGAGCGCACTCGATGCCGACAACGATCGCGGGATAGATGAAATCGATCTGAGGATAATCAATGCGCTGCAGCTCGCACCGCGATCGAAGTGGCTTTCGTTGGCCGGCCCACTCGAACTCGACGCCGCGACACTCGCCCGGCGTTGGAATCGACTGGCCGAATCGTCGTTGGCCTGGGTCACGGTTACTCCGGGGCCACAGGTGCTGGGCTCCATCGTCACAGCGATCATCGAAATCGATTGCTCACCAGAACTTCTCGACACCGTCGCGGCACGTCTCACCGTCTTGGCCCACGCCGTGACCATCGAAGTATCAACAGGTAGAGCCGATCTGCTCGTCACAGCCGGTACTGCGGACTTGGCGTCGATGTCGCGCTTCATCTCGGAAGAGATCGCAACGATCGACGGCGTACTCGCGACACGAACCTCGATCATCACACGCTGGTTCACCGAAGGTGGGCGATGGAAACTCAATGCGCTGGCACCGTCCGAGAAGGGTGTGCTGACCACCAGCGAAAACCGTACTGCCGTGCGCGCTCGGTCGACCGGCATTTCCGAACAGGATCGCAAGGTTCTCACGATCCTCGCCTACGACGGGCGCACTCCCATGAAGGAGTTGGCCGACGCGATCGGTGTCAGTCCGGCTGCGTGCAAACGCCAGATCGACCGGCTCACGTCTTCGGGGTTGGTGGCGCTGCGGTGTGAATTTGCCCGGCCGCTGGCCGGGCTTCCCGTGCTCGCCACACTGTGGTGCCGCGTCGAACCCGAACTTCTCGATACTGCGGGCCGATTACTGAGCCGAGCGCCGGAAGTCCGAAACTGTTTCGCGGTGGTGGGCGCCGACAATCTGGTGGTTCAGTTGTGGCTGCATTCTCCTGCAGAACTCGATGCATTCGAAATTCGTCTGCGCAAGGAGATTTCGGGGCTTTACGTCACCGAACGATCCATCGTGCTGCACCTGCGCAAACTGCTCGGTCACGTACTCGATCAGGACGGGCGCAGAACCTCGACTATCGCCCCGGATGTGTGGTTGCCGAGCCGCACCGATTCACCGGAAAACCGATAACACAACAGAGCCCACGACCACAGGGAGTGGACGTGGGCTCTGTGATCAGTTGAGTAGATCAGCCGCGCATCTGCGCACCGACTGCCTTGGAGGCAGCCTCGACCGCGGCATCGCGAGCCGCGCTTGCCTCGTCCTCGGTCAGTGTCCGGTCGACACCACGGAATCGCAACGCGAACGCGAGCGACTTGCGGCCTTCACCGACCTGCTCGCCCTCGAAGACGTCGAAGAGGCGAATGTCTTCGAGAAGTTCGCCGCCGCCGGAACGCAGAGCTTCCTGGACCTTCGCCGCAGGAATATCGCGATCGACAACAACCGCCACGTCCTGGAGCACTGCGGGGAAGGGCGAAATGCGCGGCGCCGGCAGGTTCTCGTCCAACGGCAAAGCGTCGAGGTCGATCTCCAGTGCACAAGTGCGCGCAGGCAATCCCGCACGCTCGAGAACAGCCGGATGCAGTTCGCCCGCATGACCGACTACGTTGCCGTCAACGACAACCTCGGCGCAACGGCCGGGATGCCACGGCAGGTACTGCGCCGCACGCAGTTCCACCTCGACGCCTGCTGCAGCTGCAATGACCCGCACTGCTGCAAAAGTGTCCGAAGCCTCGGCCTGACGGCCAGGACCCCAGGGGCCGCTCGGCTCACGCAAACCACTCAACACTGCAGCGATGTGCACGGGCTGAGCCGGCAACGACGCGATCAGGTTCGCGATCTGCTCGTCCGTCGGGCGACGATCCACCGGCAATGCATCCACCGGCTTGGTATCGGGGCCCGGCAGAACAACCTGCGCGATGCCGTACAGCGAAAGATCACGCTGACCGCGAGAAGCGTTGCGAGCCAGGATCTCCAGCAGACCCGGGAGCAGCGTGGTCGCCAACTCCGGACGATCGGCTTCGAGCGGGTTGAGGACCTTGCTGGTGTTGCGGCGCGGATCATCCGCCTCGAGGCCCCAGACGTCGAAGACGTTGGTGGGCAGAAAGACCGGAGGAAGTACCTCGACGTAACCGGCGTGAGCCACGGCCTTCGACACCGTGCGCTTACGCCGCTGCGACGGAGTCAATCCGCGTCCGGCCGGAGCAGCGGGAAGCACCGACGGGATCTGCTCGAGACCTTCGAGGCGAAGAACTTCCTCGACAAGGTCCGCAGGCTGCACCAGGTCCGGACGCCACGACGGCGGCGTCGCGACCAACTGGCCGTGTCCCTCTTCGCTGACGCCGACCTCGACGTTGCAGCCAACCTGGGTGAGGCGGCGAGCTGCGGTGCCGTTGGGGTACGTGACTCCGGCGACACGATCGGGCAGGTCGATATCCATGCGAATGGCAGCGCGAGGGGCAACATCGCCCACGTCGGTCAGGACCGGCTCGATCCGTCCGCCGGCAATCTCGACCAGCAGAGCGGCTGCGCGGTCGACGGCCGCGAGCGGAATCGCCGGATCGACGACGCGCTCGAAACGCTTACTCGCCTCACTCGGCAGCTTGTGCCGGCGCGCCGTCTTGAAGACTGCGAGCGGATCCCAAGTAGCTCCTTCGAGGAGGATGTCCGTCGTTACCGTTCCCACCTCGGTGGTTGCGCCGCCCATGACGGCAGCCAGCGAGATGACTCCGGAATCGTCGGCGATGACAACGTCTTCGGGATCGAGCGTGCGTTCGACGTCGTCGAGCGTCGTCAGCTTCTCCCCCGCCTTGGCGCGACGGACCACCAGGTCGCCCTGCACCGAGGTCGCATCGAACGCGTGCAGAGGCTGGCCGAGTTCGAGCATCACGTAGTTGGTGACGTCGACGGCCGGCGAGATCGGGCGAACACCCGAGAGCAGAAGTCGACGCTGCAGCCACCACGGGCTCACTGCCTGCGGATCAATACCCGTGATCTTCCGCATCACGAAACGCGAAGCCTTGGACTCCGGTTCGAGGCGCACCGGCCAGGCTTCACCCTCAGCCGGGTGCGCGGGAACCGAAGCGGGATCGGCATATTCGAGATCGAAGCCGCACGCGAGCTCTCGCGTGAGACCGCGGACCGAGAAGCAGTAGCCACGGTCCGGGGTGATGTTCAGTTCGATGATCGTGTCACCGAGACCGAGCAACTCGTTGCCGTCGGCGCCGGGTTCGGCGGTACCAGGCTCGAGCACCAAGATGCCCGAATGGTCTTTGCCGATACCGAGTTCCGAGACGGAGCAGATCATGCCGTCGGACACCTGGCCGTACGTCTTGCGAGTGGCGATTTCGAATCCGCCGGGCAGCACCGCGCCGGGCAGCGCAACGACGACGAGGTCACCCTCGTTGAAATTGCGCGCGCCACAGACGATGCCGCGAGGCTCGGGTTCGCCGACCTCGACCTGGCAGAAGCGGATCGGCTTCTTGAACTCGGTCAGTTCGGTGATGGAGACGACCTTGCCGACGACCAACGGGCCGTCGATCGCCTCGAGTGTGTCGAGTTCCTCGACTTCGAGTCCCACCCGGACGAACCCGGCGTCCAACTCTTCCGGGGTCACCTCCCAGTCCGGAGTTGCCCGCTGCAGGATCTCGGTCAGCCAGGATTGCGCTACTCGCACGTCTGCTCAGCTCTCTCGTTTGTCGATAAGTCTTTGTGAAGGTTCCGCGGACCGGATCGGTCAGCCTGCGACACCGAAGGGCAGCGTGAAACGCACGTCACCTTCGACGATGTCGCGCATGTCCGGGATACCGTTGCGGAACTGCAGGGTCCGCTCGAGGCCCATGCCGAATGCGAAACCCGAGTACTCGTCGGGATCGATACCGCTGGCGCGCAGAACGTTCGGGTTGACCATGCCGCAGCCGCCCCACTCGACCCAGCCTGCGCCGCCCTTCTTGTTCGCGAACCAGACGTCGACCTCGGCCGACGGTTCCGTGAACGGGAAGTAGTTGGGGCGCATACGGGTACGCGTCTCGGGGCCGAAAAGGGCACGAGCGAACGCGTCGAGAGTCCCGCGCAGGTTGGCCATGGTCAGGCCCTTGTCGACGGCCAGGCCTTCGACCTGCGAGAAGACAGGCGTGTGGGTCGCATCGAGTTCATCGGTGCGGAACGTGCGGCCCGGGCACACCACGTAGATCGGCACCTCACGCGAGAGCATGGTGCGGACCTGCACCGGCGAGGTGTGGGTACGCAGCACCTGGCGCGAGTTCTCGGGTGCCAGGTGGAAGGTGTCCTGCATCGTGCGCGCAGGGTGATCCGGCAAGAAGTTGAGTGCGTCGAAGTTGAAGTGCTCGGTCTCCACCTCCGGACCCTCGGCAACTTCCCAACCCATCGCGACGAATACGTCGGCGACCTGCTCGGAAATCAGGCTGATCGGGTGACGCGCCCCGACGGGGTAGCGATCGGAGGGCAGAGTGACGTCGATTGCCTCGGCAACCAACACCGCGGCGTCACGCTCGGCGAGGAGGACCTCACGACGAGCGTCGTACGCGTTGTTGATCCGAGTGCGGAAGATGTTGACGCGCTTACCGGCGTCCGCCTTTTCCTTGCCCGGAAGGCTGCCGAGTCCCCGGCGCGCGAGGGCGATCGGGGACTTGTCCCCCAGGTGCTCCACCTTGACGTGCGCCAGCGCGTCCAGGTCAGCGGCGTCCGCCAGCGCCTTCTCGGCGTTCTCAGCCGCAGCGGTCAACGCCTCTTCGGTGAGTACACTCGCGTCGACCTCCGGCGGTGTCGCGCCCTCATTTTTGGCCACGGCTGTGACGCTCCTGTCGCTTCTCGGTTTACTTCTCGTACTGCGTGCTTCTTGTACTGCTTACTTCTTGTACTGCGAGCGAGCATTCGAACTCGCTCGAGCATTGTCTCTGCTCTTGTATTGTCTCAGGCTTCCGCAAATGGGATTCCGTGAGGTCTTCGCGTGCGTTTTCAGCCGTGATCGGTGGCGCGATTTTGCACCCGCGCGCTTGCGTACAGGCAAATTGCCGCCGCTGTCGCGAGGTTCAAGCTTTCGGCGCGGCCATGGATCGGAATCCTGACCCGATGATCAGCCTGCGCGGCGATCGCCGGATCGAGACCGTGAGCTTCGTTACCGAACAGCCAAGCCGTCGGCTTGCTCAGCAACTCGTCGGCCTCGTCGAGATCGACCTCGCCGTCAGCTGCAGTCGCGAGAATCTGAATGCCGGCTGCGCGAATCTGCTCGATCACCGACACCGTGTCTCGATCGCGGACGACTGGCAGGTGAAAGAGGCTGCCCGCCGACGAACGAACGACCTTGCCGTTGTGCGGATCGACGCTGTCACCGGCGAGGATTGCCGCATCGGCACCCACTGCGTCGGCGATGCGAATGACGGTGCCCGCGTTACCTGGTTCGTTGACCTCGACCGGCACTGCGAGCAGGCGGGTCTCCTGATGGACGGCTGCGCTCAGCGGTACATCCAGTAGATCGCTGACGGCAACGAGACCGGGCGGCGTGACGGTATCGCTCAGAGCTTTGATTGCTCGATCGGTCACAAGAGCAACACGAACTCCAGCGGTCAGCGCCCGATCGATGACGTGCTGATAGCGCTCGGCTGCGTCCTCGGTGTAGAAGAGGTCGTGTACCGGGCGGGCCTCGCCGTGCGAGAGTGCACCGTTCAACAGTTCGGTGACCGAGTTCTCGCCCTCTACGAGGAAACGTCCTGCTTTGCGTCGTTCTGCTGTGCGCAGGAGCTTGACAGCAGAAACGACCCGCGGAGTCCGCTCGGTGAGCGGGTCCACGGGCCGTTGCTGTGATGCGTGAATCAGGCTGCTTCTCCGGCAGGAGCGTTCACGTCAGCCGGCAGAGCGGCCTTCGCGAGTGCGACCAGGCCGGCAAAG
The DNA here is from genome assembly GCF_903819475.1 of Rhodococcus sp. UFZ-B548. NCBI lineage: Bacteria > Bacillati > Actinomycetota > Actinomycetes > Mycobacteriales > Nocardiaceae > Rhodococcus > Rhodococcus sp. UFZ-B548. The sequence continues at coordinate 44,161 of NZ_CAIJDS010000040.1, read as the reverse complement.
GCCTCGGCATCGGAGACAGCGAGCTCGGCCAGGATCTTGCGGTCGACCTCGACCTCTGCCAGACGCAGGCCCTGGATGAGGCGGTTGTACGTGATGTCGTTTGCGCGAGCTGCAGCGTTGATACGCGTGATCCACAGCTTGCGGAACTCGCCCTTGCGCGCACGACGGTCGCGGTACGCGTAGGTGAGCGAGTGGAGCTGCTGCTCCTTGGCCTTGGTGTACAGACGCGAACGCTGTCCACGGTAGCCGCTGGATGCAGCAAGAATTGAACGACGCTTCTTCTGGGCGTTGACCGCCCTCTTTACGCGTGCCACTTGAAAAATCCTGTCAATCTAGGGGCTGAAAGTACGGCCCCGGGTGGTCAGTAAGGGGGCGACTCAGATGCCGAGCATGCGCTTGATGCGCGGAGCGTCGTCAGGGCTGACAACAGCGACACCGTCGAGACGACGGGTAACCCTGCTGGACTTGTGCTCGAGAAGGTGGCGACGGCCGGCCTTCTGGCGCATGAGCTTTCCGCTGCCGGACACCTTGAATCGCTTCGAGGCGCCGCTGTGGCTCTTCATCTTGGGCATGGAGTCCTCAGTTCTTGTTACGTGGTGGATCTTGGGAAATCGACTAGCTGGCCGGAGCCTCGGGAGCGGCATCGCCGGTCGCCGGTGCTTCCGGAGCTGCTTCACTGGAAGCCGGTGCGGCCGGAGCCGGACGCGGAGCAGCCTGAGCCACTGGCGCCTGAGCGCTCTCCTGCGCCTTGACGCGAGTCTTGGCGCCCTTGTGCGGTGCCAGGACCATCGTCATGTTTCGGCCGTCCTGCTTTGCCGAGGTTTCGACGAATCCGAGATCTGCGACGTCTGCTCCCAGACGCTGCAGAAGGCGGTAGCCGAGTTCGGGGCGTGACTGCTCACGTCCGCGGAACATGATCGTGACCTTGACCTTGGAACCGGCTTCGAGGAAGCGAACGACGTTGCGCTTCTTGGTCTCGTAGTCGTGGTCGTCGATCTTGGGTCGGAGCTTCTGCTCCTTGATGACCGTCAGCTGCTGGTTCTTACGTGACTCACGTGCCTTCTGTGCAGCCTCGTACTTGAACTTGCCGTAGTCCATGATCTTGCAGACCGGTGGACGGGCATCAGGAGCTACCTCGACCAGGTCGAGGTCGGCCTCAAGGGCCAAGCGGAGTGCATCTTCAACACGCACGATGCCTACCTGTTCCCCGCCAGGTCCGACCAAACGAACCTCGGGAACGCGGATACGATCGTTGATGCGGGTCTCAGTGCTGATGGGGCCTCCTAGGTTGAACGGTGCGGTCTTCATGACCGCACGCAGCCCGTACCGCCCGCACCCCAACAAAAAAGCCCCGCTGTGATGATTGCTCATCCGCGGGGCCCGATGTCGACCGATCACATAAGATCCAGCTCACGCCGAAACCTATCTCCTCGACTGAGCGAGGAACCTGACGAAGAATTGATCTCCGATAACAGGTGACCGGAACCACTGAACTGCAGTTTCACCTGCCGTGCAGAGGTGGGAGTCGGACTCCACTTGCTGCCCCCGAACAAGTCGGAGGCGGTCGTTGCAACAAGAGTAACAGGTCGCCACAGATGAAAGAAATCGGTGCCGCTCCCAGTGCTGCCGGGAGAGGCCCGATTCAACACCACCACGGCCTGATGGAATCCTTACAACCATGAGTGAGAACTTCGAGGCAGATCAGAACACCGACGGCGCGAACCCCGACGTCCGCGAACTCTCCGAAGTTCCCGCGGTCGAGGTCATCAGCCGCGCCGCAGTGATGCTGATGAGTTCGGCTGCCGAAAAACTCGGCCTCTCCGACGCCGATCCGTCTTCCAGTCCCTATCTGGACCTCGACGAAGCTCGTCGAGTCATCACGGCGCTTGCCGGACTCGTGACTGCGTCGGTCGAATACCTCGGCCCCCACGCCGGACCCATCCGTGAAGGCCTTCAAGCCCTGCAGCGCGCATTCCGTGAGGCCTCCTCGCACCCGGACGAGCCAGGAAAGGGACCGGGCGAGAAGTTCACCGGTCCGGTCTACTGAGTTGGCAACCGCCAACAAAACTCAACCGACGCCCGAGGACGTCGACGCATTCATTTCACGCGTCGACGACCGCAAGCGTGCCGACAGCGTGGAGCCGATCTCCTTGCTGTCGGCCGCGACCGGCGAGCCTGCCGTCATGTGGGGCTCGAGCATCATCGGTTTCGGGGCACGGCACTACCGGTATGCGAGTGGCCACGAAGGTGACACCCCACTGATCGGGTTCTCCCCCAGGGCCACCGCGCTCACGTTGTATTTGTCGCTGAACTTCGACGACTACACCGACACACTGGCGCGCCTCGGCAAGCACAAGATCGGCAAGGGCTGCCTGTACGTCAAACGGCTGAGCGACGTCGACATGGCAGTCCTGACCGAACTGATCGCGGATTCCGTTGCCGCAGCCCGCAACATGATCGACTGAACAGGTCACCTTCGTGGGGCTACAGGCCGAGCGTCTTCGGGCGGTTGGCCGAACAGGGTCGAATCCCGTGGTGTGAAGTGATCGTTCGTGAGCGTGGCCCGACGCATTCGATCGAGTCGAAACCACCGCACCGCGTCGCGCTGGCGACACCAGCCGATGAGAAACCACTGCCCACGGTCCTGCGCCAGAATGTGCGGCTCAACTGCCCGCACCGTCTCCGCACCGTCCCCATCCACGTAGTGCAACGACACGACGCGACTCTGTTCGAGCCCCTGCTCGACGGCCCGCCGGTTCGTGCGCGAATCCGCTACTACCCCGCCGTCGCCGCGAATCCACACACGGCCACCGAGTTCGGCGACCTTACGACGACTCTCCTCGTCCATCACGTCGAGCAGTTTCGCCAGAGCTGCTCGTCCGTCCGGCGCAAACGGGGCGTCACCGGCCGCCGTCAAGGCCAACGCGATTGAAACTGCTTGCGGAACAGTGAAATTGACCGGCGGTAGCGTGGCGCGACCTACGAGTCGGTATCCACCCCCGGGGCCCGAGCGCGCCTCGATCGCCGCGCCCGACATCATCAGAGTCTCGATATCCCGCTTGATCATCCGGGTGGTGACACCGAATTCCTCGGACAATCGGGAACACGTAGCCCCTCGATCGCCCTGTCGCCGAAGCTCTTCGACGAGAGCGTGCAATCTCGCAGCTCGATTCACGTTCACCAGTGTCGCAGATTTCGATACCAAACAGTGACATAATTGGTGACACTCTGTTGTCACCAACCTGATTGCACAGTGAGTCCATGAAAACTCACATCGTTCTTGTTCCCGGATTCTGGCTCGGCTCATGGGCTTGGGACGCAGTCCTCCCCCACCTCGAGCGCTCCGACACCACCCGCGTGACCAGCCTGACGCTGCCCGGACTCGACGCCGTCGATGCAGATAGATCAGCGGTCACCTTCGACGCCCACGTCCGCGCAGTCATCGACGCTGTATCGGATTCAGACGAACGTACGGTCCTGGTCGTGCACAGCGGCGCCGGCCCGGTGGGATACGCGGTAACCGATCGCATCCCGGATCGGGTCGCGCGGATCGTCTACGTCGATTCAGGTCCCATGCCCGACGGCGCGGCGCTGCGACCGGATCTGGCCGCTGACGTCGTCGAGATACCGCTGCCGACGTGGGCAGAACTTGAAGCAGACGGCAGCAGCCTCGAAGGACTCGACGAGAAGGTTCTCGAGGCGTTTCGCGCCAACGCCGTCCCCGAACCGGCCGGGCCGGCGCGTGAGCCAATTGTCCTGACGAACGAAAAGCGCTACCAGGTGCCGTCAACCGTCGTTTGCAGCACGTTCCCGTCCGCGGTGATTGCCCAGATGGCCGACGGAGGTCATCCGATGGCCGCCGAACTGGCGAAACTCCCCGTGACGTACGTCGACCTCCCGACCGGCCATTGGCCGATGTGGTCGCGCCCCGAAGACGTCGCCCAGGTGATCCTCGAGGCCGCCGCTTCCTGATCGACAAAGCAGTGATGCCGGATCGGATTCCGACCCGGCATCACTGACCGACTTCTACTTGTTCACCTTCTACTAGCTCACGGAAGCAGCTTTCTTCCGTGGCGCCGCCTTCTTTGCGGCAACTGCCTTCGTTGCACGCTTCTTGGTGATCGGCTTGGCCTTGACGGGCGCGTGCTGTGCGGTGAGAACCTCACTGAGGAACTTGCCCGTGTAGCTCTCGGGGACCGCGGCAACGTCCTCCGGGGTACCTTGCGCCACAACGGTTCCGCCGCCGGATCCACCTTCGGGCCCCATATCGACGACCCAGTCCGACGTCTTGATCACGTCGAGGTTGTGCTCGATCACGATCACGCTGTTGCCCTTGTCGACCAGACCGTTGATCACGATCAGGAGCTTGCGGATGTCCTCGAAATGCAGACCCGTGGTGGGCTCGTCGAGGATGTACACCGTGCGACCGGTGGACCGCTTCTGCAACTCGGCGGCCAGCTTGACGCGCTGCGCCTCACCACCGGACAGGGTCGGAGCCGGCTGACCCAGTCGGACATAGCCCAGTCCGACGTCGACCAGCGTCTTGAGGTACCGGTGAATAGAGGTCACCGGCTGGAAGAACTCGGCGGCTTCCTCGATGGGCATGTCGAGTACCTCGGCGATCGACTTGCCCTTGTAGTGGACCTCGAGCGTTTCGCGGTTGTACCGAGCGCCGTGGCATACCTCGCAGGGCACGTACACGTCCGGCAGGAAGTTCATCTCGATCTTCAAGGTTCCGTCGCCGGAGCACGCCTCGCAGCGTCCACCCTTGACATTGAACGAGAATCGGCCGGGCTGGTAACCGCGGACTTTCGCTTCCGTGGTGGCCGCGAACAGGGTTCGGATCTTGTCGAACACGCCGGTGTACGTCGCCGCATTCGATCGCGGAGTCCGGCCGATCGGAGACTGATCGACCTGCACGAGCTTGTCCAGCTGATCGAGACCGTTGATTCGTGTGTGACGGCCAGGCACCTGGCGTGCACCGTTGAGCTTGTTCGCCATGACGGTCGCAAGAATGTCGTTGACCAACGTCGACTTGCCCGAACCGGAGACACCGGTGACAGCGGTGAGAACACCCAGCGGGAAACTCACGTCGATGCCGTCGAGATTGTGCTCGCGAGCTCCGACGACCGTGACCTGACGTTTGCGATCCACCGGCCGACGAATGGCCGGAACCTCGATGAAGCTGCGACCCGACAGGTAGGCCCCGGTCAAAGACTCTTCACACGTCAGCAGTTCTTCGTACGGTCCGCTGTGGACGACCTTGCCGCCGTGCTCGCCGGCGTACGGTCCGATGTCGACCACCCAGTCGGATGTACGGATCGTGTCTTCGTCGTGTTCGACGACGATCAGCGTGTTGCCGAGGTCGCGCAGGCGCGTCAGGGTTTCGATCAGTCGCCGGTTGTCACGCTGGTGCAGGCCGATGGACGGCTCGTCGAGTACGTAAAGCACGCCGACCAGTCCGGATCCGATCTGTGTTGCCAAGCGAATTCGCTGGGCTTCGCCACCGGACAACGTGCCCGCGGCTCGCGAGAGGGAAAGGTATTCCAGGCCGACGTCGAGCAGGAAGCCGAGGCGCGCCTGAACTTCCTTGAGGACCTGACCCGCGATTGCCTCTTCACGCGAGCCGAGAGTGAGGCTGTTCAGGAAATCCGCGCAATCGGAGATCGACAGTTCACAGACCTCGGCGATGGACTTACTGCCGAAGTCTCCCGCCGCGATAGTTACCGACAGGATTTCGGGGCGCAGGCGAGCACCACCACACGCCGGGCACGGGGTGTCGCGCATGTACCCGTCGTAGCGTTCCTTCATCTGATCGGATTCGGTCTGCTCGAGGCGGCGATGCAGGAAGGGCATCACACCTTCGAACTCCGCGTAGTAAGAACGGGTACGGCCGTACCGATTCTTGTACCGGACGTGCACCTGCTCCTCACTGCCTTCGAGGATCGCTTTGCGGGCCTTCGCCGGCAACTTGTTCCACGGCGTCTTCATGTCGAAACCGAGGATGTCGCCGAGGCCGGACAGCAGGCGTCCGAAGTACTCGGAACTCTGGCCCATCGACCACGGTGCGATAGCTCCGTCTTCGAGGCTCAGATCAGGGTCCGGAACCACCAGATCCGGGTCGACCTCCTTGCGGATACCGAGGCCGGTGCATTCCGGGCAGGCGCCGTAGGGCGAGTTGAAGGAGAACGAGCGCGGTTCGAGATCGTCGATCGCGAGTGCGTGGCCATTCGGGCAGGCCAGCTTCTCTGAGAAACGACGCTCACGATCAGGTGCATTTTCTTCACGGTCGACGAAGTCGAGGACCACGATGCCTTCGGCCAATCGAAGTGCGGTCTCGACCGAGTCGGTCAGGCGCTGCTTCGAGCTCGCCTTGACCTGCAATCGGTCGACCACTACTTCGATGTCGTGCTTTTCCTGCTTCTTGAGCTTCGGCGGATCGGCCAGCGAATGGACGACTCCGTCGACGCGCACACGCGAGTAGCCCTGGGTGTTGAGCTGATCGAAGAGATCGACGAACTCGCCCTTACGAGTACGCACCACTGGTGCGAGGACCTGGAACTTGATGCCCTCCTCCATCTCGAGCACCTGGTCGACGATCTGCTGCGGGGTCTGACGTGCGATCTTCTCACCACAGACCGGGCAGTGCGCCGAACCTGCGCGGGCATAAAGGAGCCGGAGGTAGTCGTAGACCTCGGTGATCGTGCCCACCGTCGAACGGGGGTTGCGGTTGGTCGACTTCTGGTCGATGGACACCGCCGGCGACAAACCCTCGATGAAATCGACATCGGGCTTGTCCATCTGACCGAGGAACTGACGCGCGTATGCCGAGAGTGACTCGACGTAGCGACGCTGACCTTCGGCAAAGATCGTGTCGAACGCGAGGCTGGACTTGCCGGAGCCGGACAACCCGGTGAAGACGATCAGGCTGTCTCGCGGGAGGTCGAGATCGACTCCTCGCAGATTGTGCTCACGCGCACCCCGCACGATCAGGCGATCCGCCACACCAATTCCCTTCATTGTCAATCGTCCGGGGCCGTCCCCCCGGAGAAGTCTCGAGTGGCCGCGCAAACGCGAGTCCTCGAGCGATCGTCATCGTAGGCCGAGCCACCGACACGTTTTTCTCACCACGCGAGCCCATCGCTCTACCTGCCCCTATTCGAAGGTAGCCTGCGTTTCATGACGAATCAGCCCATCGTGATCGACGACTCCTACACCGGTCAGGTCTCCCCCGATTCTGCCCCTCAGCGGCGCACAGTCGACGGTGCCGTCATCACGAAGATGTCGGTCGGCCCCATGGACAACAACACTTACCTCGTCGTCTGTTCCGCGACCGGGAAATCTCTCCTGATCGATGCGGCCAACGAGGCTGAGAAGATCATTGCGCTCATCGAACAGGAAGCACCTGTTTTCGATTCCATCGTCACCACCCATCAACACGGCGATCACTGGTTGGCTCTGCAGGACGTCCACGCTGCCACCAAGGTGCCGACCGCCGCTCACCCTCTCGACGCGGAGGTCCTTCCCGTCACCCCGGACGTACTCCTCGAAGACGGCGACAAGGTGACAGTTGGCAATCTGAGCCTCGACGTCATCCACCTGTCCGGCCACACGCCCGGTTCCATTGCGTTGGCTCTGACCGAACCGAACAGGCAGGTTCACCTCTTCACCGGCGACTCACTCTTCCCCGGCGGCGTAGGCAAGACCGCCGACCCCGAGAAGTTCACTTCCCTGCTCGACGATGTGGAAAACAAGCTGTTCGGAAGGTACGACGACGCGACTGTCGTCTACCCCGGGCACGGCAAGGACACGACGCTGGGTACCGAGCGCCCGCACCTGGCGGAATGGCGCGAGCGCGGTTGGTGACGTTTCACCTGTTCCGTACTGGACCCCGCTAACCGACTTCCTGACTATCGACCTGTTCACCGTCGACGCGAAGTCGCGGAAGCCAGGTCGACAGAGTCCGGCCGAGTCCTTCGACCATCCGTTCCCCGAACACACACAGCGTGCGTTCCCACGGATGGCCGAAGGTCCCTTCCGTGAAGTCGTCTCGACTGAATATGTAGTAGTCGCCGTTCGGATAGATCGGGACACGCCACTCCGCCAACTCTTTCGCGGCAGCATGCGCCTCCGCGTCGAAGGTGTAGCCCGGATGCTGCCAGTCCAGGACGACAAAGTTGGGATCGTCGTTCCAATCGATGACAAAACAGCGCAACGCTTCGGCGTTGATCGCATCAACTCGAGCGGCCCACGCCCCTGGAGTCGCAGCTGGCACCGCACCCAAATCGAAGACCACGGACGGCGTCGGCTCAGCGATACCTTCGTGGTCACCGCACCATGGTGGTTGATCGGTGTGCATTGTGTGACACCTTCGAACACGCCGTATGCGGATACGCGGTAACGGATACTTCAGAACGGTGTGTCCGGATCGGTGGAGAAGTCATCGACGCAGTACAGCGCGCTTCGGCGACCAGGAATCCGTCAACCGGGTCAGGCGTCGCGGGATCGCCGAACCGGACCAATTCCTTGTGAGATCGCTAGGGTGGAAAACGAACCTACATCGGGAGGCTTGAAACATGCTGGTACGTCGAATTGCTCGTCCACTGCTTTCCACGATCTTCATCGCCGGGGGAATCGATGCTTTGCGCAACCCCGCTCAGCGAGCAGCCAAAGCGTCACCGCTGATCGACAAATCCGTCGAGACGCTGCCAGGAGCAGTGACGCAGAAGGTGCCTGCTGATCCGGAAACACTCGTCAAGATCAACGCCGCCGTCCAGATCGGCGGCGGTGCCCTGCTGGCCACCGGCAAGGCGCCGCGCCTCGCGTCGTTGGTCCTCGCGGGGAGCCTGGTACCGACCACGCTTGCCGGTCACGACTTCTGGAACGAAACCGATCCGTCACTGCGAGCGATGCAGCGGACCAACTTCATCAAGAACGTCAGCCTGCTCGGCGGACTGATGATCGCGTCCGTCGACACCGAGGGCAAGCCGTCGCTCGGCTGGCGTGGCCGCCGCGCCGCGAAGAAGGCTCAGGCGTCTATCGCCGCGGCACTTCCGTTGGTCGCATCGCAGACCGATCACACGAGCGATCGCGTCGAACACGCTCTGTCGGTGGCGTCCGAACGCGGTTCCGAACTTGCCGAAACCGCGAAGGCGCACGGCACGGATTGGCTCGAACTTGCCAAGGAGCGCAGCTCCGAGTTCGCGGAGATCGCGAGCAAGCGTGCCGCTGAATTCGGAGAGGTCGCCAAAGAACGCGGCCCGGACATCCTCGAAGTCGCGCAGAAGCGCGGCTCCGAACTGGCCGAGACCGCACGTGAGCGCAGCGCCGAACTGGCAGAGCTGGCGAGCAAGCGCAGCTCCGAGTTCGCCGAACTCGCGCTCGAAAAGAGCAACGAGTGGGCAGAAACGGCGTCGGAGCAGACCGAGGTGCTGGGTAAGCGTGCCCGAAAGCGCGCCGAGAAGGCGCTCGAAAAGGCTCGCGCCAAGAAGGACGAATTGACGCACTGAGTGCACCGAAAAACACGGTCAGGCCACCTTCGGGTGGCCTGACCTGTATCTATGCGGCAGTTCATCTGGGGGAACTAGACTGTCTTGGCGCTTTTGCAGCGCGTGAATTTCTCATCAAGCCTAGGAGATCCTTTGCCCGACGCGGACCCGTCACTGAACGAGCAAGAGCTCGAGCAGCAGTACGTGACGATGTTGTACTCCCGTCTCGACGATCTTCGAAAGTATGCCCAAACTCGCTTGAGCACGGTCCTCCTCGAGACCGGCGGAACCCCGCAAGCACGCAGTGAACGCGAATCCTTCAATGCCATGTACACCGAGGATCTCGCCAAGTACGACGCAGCCGAGAACGGAATGTGTTTCGGACGCATCGACTTCGACGACGAGCGACGCTACGTCGGCCGACTCGGCATTCTGGACACCGACAACGACTACGAAACGCTACTGCTCGACTGGCGAGCTCCGATGGCACGCCCGTTCTATCTGGCGACGCCCGCGGCACCTGAAGGCGTGAAACGACGACGCCATATCCGCAGTCGGAGCCGAACAGTCACCGGAATCAACGACGAATACCTGGACCTCGACGCTGCCCGAGCCGCCGGCGTGGTGACCGAAGCCGGCGGCGTCGCCGGTGAGAGCGCACTCCTGGACGCTCTGAACGCAGCGCGTACGGGTCAGATGAACGACATCGTCGAGACCATTCAGAGTGAGCAGGATGCCATCATCCGCTCCGAGCACAAAAGCGTTCTGGTGGTCCAGGGCGGTCCGGGTACCGGCAAAACCGCGGTCGCCCTTCACCGTGCCGCGTTCCTGCTCTACACCTACCGCCAGCAACTGGCCAAGGCCGGTGTTCTCATCATCGGGCCGAATGCGACGTTCCTCGACTACATCAGCCAGGTCCTTCCTTCACTCGGTGAGACCGGAGTTCTGCTCTCGACGATCGGGGACCTGTACCCCGGAGTGCGTGCGACTCGTACGGATTCCCTCGCCGCCGGTGAGATCAAGGGTTCCCTCGCGATCCTCGACGTACTCAAGAACGCCGTCCGGGATCGGCAGGAAGTCCCGTCGAAGCCGATCACCCTTCGATTCGACACGTACGACTTGAAGCTGGATCGCAAGACTGTCACGAAGGCTCGCGGACGTGCTCGGTCGTCGCGTCGCCCACACAACCTGGCGCGCCCGATCTTCGTGGCAGCAGTCATCGAGGCGTTGGCACTGCAGATGGCCGAACTCATCGGCGGCAACCTCATCGACGGCGGCTCACTCCTCAGTCGGGACGACATCGCCGACATTCGCGACGAGATGCGTGAGGACGCGGACATCATGTCCGCCATCGGAAAGCTGTGGCCTGAATTGTCGCCGCAGCAAATCCTCGCGGAACTGTGGACCTCTCCGGCAAGGTTGGCCAAGGCAGCGCCGCAACTCGACGACGCCCAACGCGACGAGCTTCTGCAGAGCGTCGGACCGGGTTTCAGTGCGGCAGACGCTCCCCTCCTCGATGAACTGGCCGAGATCCTCGGAGTCGACGATGCCGCGGAACGCGAACGCGCACAACGTGAATGGCGCGCGCAGATCGCCGACGCCCAGGGCGCCCTCGACATCCTCACCGGCTCTGCACCACAGGATCTCGAAGACGAGATGGACCCCGAGATCTTGATGGCGTACGACTTGATCGACGCCAGCCAACTCGCCCAGCGCCACGATCAGGGCCAGCGCCAGACCACGGCAGAACGCGCTGCCGGCGACCGAACCTGGACCTACGGTCACGTGATCGTCGACGAAGCCCAAGAGCTCTCCGAAATGGCGTGGCGAATGTTGATGCGGCGCATACCGAATCGCTGGATGACGTTGGTCGGCGATACAGCTCAGACCGGTGATCCCGCGGGAACCTCGTCCTGGCAGAAGATTCTCGAGCCTTACGTCGCCAAGCGCTGGAAGCTCACTGAACTGACCGTCAACTACCGAACTCCCTCGGAGATCATGGATGTCGCGCACCGTGTGCTCGAAGAGATCGACCCGGAGCAATCCGTGCCCCGGTCGGTACGCGACAGCGGATTCGCGCCGTGGGCACTCAAGACCACGGCCGAAGAATTGGAATCGACCGTGCGCCGTTGCATCGAGTCCGAGTCGCATCCCGGTATCACCGCAGTGATCGCCGGTTCCGAGGTCGTTGCCGATCTGGCGGGCATTGCGAGTGAGACCGTAAGTGTCCTGTCGGTCAAGGACGTCAAGGGACTCGAGTTCGACACCGTGTTGATCGTCGAACCTGCCGACATTCTCGACGAGTCACCACGCGGAATGAACGACCTCTACGTCGCGTTGACCCGCGCTACCCAGAGGCTCGGCATCATTCACGTCGAGTCGCTCCCCGCGGTTCTCGACGGCGTCGCGGCAGCAGAGTTGGCCTTCGATTCGTGAGCCTCACGGAGTAGGTTCGTGCGTGACACCACGAATCGTGGTGTCACCCCATTTTGTGTCGACGACTGAAGGAATGACCCCTCGTGCTTGGCCTGCCCGCAAGTTCCGCCGCACCCATCCGCAAGATCGCTCGCGTGGTGATCGGTGTCGGGATGCTTGCAGCGGTGACAGCTGGTTGTTCAGAGGATGATTCGAGTTCAACGGCTGCTGCAGGAAGCGACGACATCGCTGCCGTTGCTGCCGCACCGACCGAAAAACCGGTAGACGATGCCGAACGGCTGCGGGCGGCGCTCGCGTCTACGGGGGTCAAGCCCGCCTTTTCCGACGACATGTTGCAGGCGCTCGGTGACGGCGTCTGCCAGCAACTCGCGGCCGGCACGGATCGAGCGATGATCATCGCGAATCTGCGGACGGTATCGCTGAACGGCGCGAGCGAACCGATGGTCACCACCGGAAACGACTCGGCCGCATCGACAACGCCCCCCAGCGCCGATCAGCTGGCTGAAGTGTTCGTCGATGCGGCCGAGGCCGACTACTGCCGGTAGGTCAGCGAACGGTGTGCACGATCAGGACATCGGATGTCGCCTTGCGCGCCGCATCGGAAGGCACCGATCCGAGCAGACGCCCGGTCAGTGTGTTCAATCCGCGATTTCCGACGACCAGCAAGTCACCCTTGACCTCGTCGAGCAAAGCGAGAAGCGATTCGACGGGAGCGCCGACGATAGCGCGCTCGACAACATCCTTTGCACCCTGGGCATGTGCGCGCTCACGAGCGGTGCGAAGGATCTCGTAGGTCGGAGCGGAACCGGTGACCTGGTAGGCCTCGTTACCCAACGCATCAGCGGCAGCGCTCACGTCCTTGGGATCAGCCGGGTAGTACGCACACGCGATGACGAGCTGAGCGTCCGAGCCACTGGCAATGGCGGCAGCTCTGTCGACTGCCTTCAGTGACGACTCGGAGCCATCGGTTCCTACGACAACGGTCCGGTAGGCACTCATTCATTCCTCCATGGTTACGGGACGGACGGTACGGCCGGCACCGGGCGCAACGCTGTTGCGCCCGCTCGACAACCGCTGCGCTGACATTAGCGGGATTGTGCCGCGGATAGTGTTATTTGCAGTACACGCCACAAGCCCACAATGAATGTGATTCTTCGTCACAGACACATTTGTGCGGCGGTGACCACTCAGCGAAGTTTGCCGAAGCGGGGCCCGAACAGCGCCGCCGGAAAAACTTCCTGCTCGACCAGGGCGGTACGCCACGGCGTCGCCAATTCCAGCAACCGCTTGGCACCCTCCTCACCCAGCGCATCCCACGGAGCCAAAGCGAGGTCGTCAGTCAGGTCTTCGACGACGTCACGCAGTTCCTGCCCGTCCTCGGTCAGTGCACCGGACGAACGATCCAGCAGTTCGCGGTCCTTCAAACTCTCGACGGCCTCGTCCCACTGTTCCTGCGACCATCCGCGGCGAGTCTGCGCGAACTTACGCTGAAACCCGATTCCCGTCGCGGTGTGCGTGATCAACGCGTCCAGGCCGTTCAATCCCGCGGTCTGAAGAGCCGCAATGTGGCCGTCGCCGCGATACTCACGCAGCAGTGTCAGCGCGTGCCAGAAACGCAGGTGCGGTTCGGTCGGCCAGTCGAGCGACGCCCAACCCGCGTACAGGGGGCGGCCGTCCACTCCGGGGATGTTCTGAGCCGCGATCGACACGAGTTCGGCGGCCTCGGCCATGTCTGCCGATCCTGTCACGTCCGCACCGAACAGGCGGACGTACGCCGCGTCGATTGCCCGATACCGCGCGGCGACAACCTCTGTGGGCCTTGCCAATTCCCAGGCACGTGGGATGACGCTGGCGATCAGTTCGGGATTGAAGTTGAAGAAGGTGGCCGTGACGACAGTCGCCGGTGGAGCGCCGAGCGGTGCTGATCGCCCCGCGAAGTACACCATTCGGCCGGGCTCCAACCCGACGCCGACAAGCTCCTTCTCCGTCTCCGGGACGAAGTACGCCAACGAGTGGAGAAGTTCGAGAGTCCGCGCGGTCTTGCCTGCAGTCTGTGCATCCATACCTGAAACCGTAGCGGTCGAGAGCACGAACCCACGCGAGGCGACCTACTTGAGACCCGCGGCGTCCATCCCTCGGAGCTCCTTCTTCAAATCCGAGATTTCGTCTCGCAATCGCCCAGCCAACTCGAACTGAAGATCGCGCGCAGCGTTCATCATCTGGTCGGTGAGTTCCTTGACCAGATCTGCCAATTCGGCCCGAGGCATCGATTTGGTGTCGCGCCCCTCGTACACACCCGCACTGACCGCACGACCGGCCTCACCCTGCGCACGCCGACCACGCGTCGCATTGCGACCCGAACCACCGACGTCCACGGACGCCGCAGTGTCCTCTGCCTCCTCGTACACCTGATCGAGAATGTCCGCGATCTTCTTGCGTAGAGGTTGTGGGTCGACGCCCATCTTCTCGTTGTAGGCGACCTGCTTCTCGCGCCGCCGCTCGGTTTCCTCGATGGCCTGCGCCATGGATGCGGTGATCTTGTCCGCATACATGTGCACTTGACCGGACACATTTCGAGCCGCTCGACCAATCGTCTGAATGAGGCTGGTGGAGCTACGGAGGAAGCCTTCCTTGTCTGCATCGAGGATCGCGACCAGCGACACCTCGGGGAGGTCGAGTCCCTCACGCAGGAGGTTGATGCCGACCAACACGTCGTACTCGCCCAGGCGGAGCTGCCGGAGCAGCTCGACTCGCCGGAGCGTATCGATATCCGAGTGCAGATACCGGACGCGAATTCCGAGTTCGAGAAGGTAGTCGGTCAGGTCTTCCGACATCTTCTTGGTCAACGTCGTGACCAGCACACGCTCGTCACGTTCGGCACGCTCACGGATCTCGTGAACGAGATCGTCGATCTGCCCCTTGGTGGGTTTGACGATGACCTCGGGATCGATCAATCCGGTCGGGCGAATCACCTGCTCGACGAACTCACCGCCGGACTGACCTAACTCGTACTTACCGGGCGTCGCCGACAGGTAGACGGTCTGACCGATCCGCTTACTGAATTCTTCCCAAGTCAGAGGGCGGTTATCGGTTGCCGACGGTAGCCGGAATCCGAATTCGACCAGGTTGCGCTTGCGCGACATATCGCCCTCGTACATGGCGCCGATCTGCGGAACGGTCACATGTGACTCGTCGATGACCAGCAGGAAATCTTCGGGGAAATAGTCGATCAAAGTTGCGGGGGCAGTTCCGGGGCCACGGCCGTCGATGTGGCGCGAGTAGTTCTCGATGCCGGAGCAGAATCCGACCTGCTTGATCATCTCTAGGTCGTACTGCGTTCGCATGCGCAGACGCTGAGCTTCGAGAAGCTTGCCCTTGCCCTCGAGTTCCGCGAGCCGCTCTTCCAGTTCCGCCTCGATGTCCTTGGCTGCACGCTCCATGCGTTCAGGACCGGCGACGTAGTGCGTCGCCGGGAAGATGCGAACCGTGTCGACCTGGCGAACGATGTCCCCGGTCAGTGGATGTAGGTAGTACAGCGCCTCGATCTCGTCACCGAAGAATTCGATGCGGACCGCCAGCTCTTCGTAGGAAGGAATGATCTCGACCGTGTCGCCGCGCACGCGGAACGAACCTCGCGTGAACGCCATGTCGTTGCGGTTGTACTGAACGTCGACGAGCAGACGGAGGAACGCGTCGCGCGGTACCTCGACACCGACGTCGAGCTGAATCGAGCGATCGAGATACGACTGCGGTGTACCGAGGCCGTAGATGCACGACACCGAGGCCACCACGACCACATCCCGTCGTGACAGAAGGCTGGACGTTGCCGAGTGGCGAAGCCGCTCGACGTCGTCATTGACCGACGAATCCTTCTCGATGTAAGTGTCCGTCTGGGCGATGTACGCCTCGGGTTGGTAGTAGTCGTAGTACGAGACGAAGTACTCGACCGCGTTGTTGGGAAGCATTTCCCGAAGCTCGTTCGCGAGCTGAGCCGCCAAGGTCTTGTTCGGAGCCATCACCAAAGCCGGGCGCTGCAGCTTTTCGATCAACCACGCTGTTGTCGCGGACTTACCGGTACCGGTCGCACCGAGGAGGACAACGTCCTTCTCTCCCTCATTGATCCGTTTTTCAAGCTCGGCGATAGCTGCCGGCTGATCGCCTGCCGGTTCGTACGGGCTGACGACCTCGAAGCGCGCGTCTGAGCGCTCGATGTCACCAACCGGCCGAAACTCGGAATGCGCGACCACGGGATGTTCGGAAGCAAACGCCATGAAACCAGGGTAGGCGCACCCACCGACACAATGCCTGCTCGTCCGCGTTCAGCCGAAAATGCAGTTCGGCGGTAGGTTCTTCGACCATGAGCGAGGAACGTCCCCACATTCACCGGCCGAAGGTCGAAACCTTCGACATCGCAGCTCGCACCAACGTCGATCCCAAGGGTTTCGTTCGCCCGGTCGAGCACTACCGCGAAGAACCGTGGGGGCTGTACATGGCGCGCCACGCCGACCATCCCCGGTTTCACTACCTGGAGTCCTGGATCATTCCCGAACTCGGAATTCGAGCATCGATTTTCCACTTCACACCAGAGCATGTCCGCGACTGGGATTTCTATGTCGACATCGGCGACTTCATCCGCGGCGAGCATGTCTGGACCTCCGAGGACCACTACCTCGACCTGATCGTGCAGACCGGACACAGCATCGAATTGCTCGACGTCGACGAATTGCTCGAGGCGAACACCGCCGGGATTCTCGACCCGAAGACGTCAGAGCGCGCGATGCTGAACGCGGCCCGCGCTATCGACGGCATCGCCGCCCACGGTCACGATCTCGACGCCTGGCTCACCTCGGTGGGCATGCCGGTCACGTGGCGCTGAGCAGTTAGAGGGACCAGCCTGATTTCTCGGCCCACTCCCACGCCCGGTGGAAAGCGGCGTCGAACCACGGCGTCTTGACGCCCAGGTAGGCGTCGATCGCAGCGGCGTAGTCGTCGATGCCTGCGGCACTCTCGGCTGCCTTGACCTTGAG
Organism: Rhodococcus sp. UFZ-B548; assembly: GCF_903819475.1. Taxonomy (NCBI): domain Bacteria; kingdom Bacillati; phylum Actinomycetota; class Actinomycetes; order Mycobacteriales; family Nocardiaceae; genus Rhodococcus; species Rhodococcus sp. UFZ-B548. The sequence continues at coordinate 27,210 of NZ_CAIJDS010000040.1, read as the reverse complement.
TTCGGCATACTCGGCACGCGCCGACGCATCGGCGCGAAGCCAGTCGCGGAAGAGGATCGCGAACTGCTGACCGGGCCAACCGTCCACCCGAATGTGAATGTTCGCGCGGCGCCCTGGATCGGCACTGCCGTGAATCCGCTTTGCCCACACCGCCGGATCGGTTTCACCACCGAGGTACGACGGTTTCGGGTCGTCGGCGACGATGTGCTCGATCCGGGGGAACCCGGCAGCGGCCAGATCTTCCGCGAGGTCGTCGGCAACGCCGAGGTGCTCGACAGTGATCTGAATGTCGATCACGTCCTTGGCATCGAGACCAGGCACCGCGGTCGATCCGATGTGATCGATACGGCGCGCGCGGTCGCCGGACGCCAGCGACAACCGGCCGATGATCCGTTCGGCCTGTGCCGGCCACGACGGGTCAGCTGGAGCCAGCTCCGGCAGTGCACGTACTACCGTGCGCTCGCGGAGGTTCTTCTCGAAAGGTACAAGTCGATTCGCCCACAGGTCACGGACCACGTCGTCGAGTGAACCCGGCTCTCCGCTGTTGTCGAGCCACACGTCGGCAACCGCACGACGCTGATCGTCATGTGCCTGCGCTGCGATGCGCGCACGAGCGTCGGATTCCGGCATGCCGCGTGAGCCCACCAAACGTCGAACTCGTTCCTCCTCGTCGACGTAGACGATGACGACCAGGTTGAACGCCGGCGCCATCGAACCCTCGACCAATAGCGGAATGTCTTGAACGAGCACTGCATCCGACGGTGCAGACGAGATCTGCTCCATCGTCCGCGCACCGATAAGTGGGTGAAGGATGCCATTGAGAGTTCCGCGTGACGTGTCGTCGGCAAACGCCAACGAGGCCAGCGCGGGGCGGTTGAGGCTGCCGTCCTCGGACAGAATCCCGTCGCCGAATGCGTCGACCAGAGCGGCAAGGCCAGGAGTACCGGGCTCGACCACTTCTCGGGCGATCAGGTCGGCATCGACGATGACGGCTCCCAGTTCGCTGAGGATTTTCGACACTGTCGACTTACCGGCTCCGATGCCTCCAGTGAGGCCTACTCTCAACACACTCGACAGTCTCTCATCTCCGCGCCCGAGAGATTGAGACACGCCTACCGATCGAACACGCCGAGGCGTTCGAGGCTCAAATACCACAATTTCGGTGACCGTGCGGTTATGTTCTAGCGAACGCACCTGTACCTGCACCTTCTCGAGAAAGTGGACGCCATGCGAGCAGATCGCGACCATCACGGTCAGCACCGCCTCGGAATGCCGAACGGCGTGCACTGCATAGAGTTTCCCGAAGTTGCTTTTGCCCTGGCAGAGCACCGTCGTACGTGGTTCACGATGCTCGTGAGCCAAGGCCGACACAGCTTCGCATCGATGCGTAAGCGCACAGCCGAAGCGACCGCCACCTACTGGGTGCCTGCTCCCGCAAACTGAGTTTTTTCACGAAGTAAAAAATGACCGGCAACCCTACGGTGCCGGTCATTTTTGCGTTCACTCACTGAATTCTTCGCGTGCCACTGATACCTGACCGAGAAAGAACCCCGCCCCTGCAAGTGCAGGGACGGGGTTCTTCACAGATCTCGCTTGATCAGATCAAGCGGTAATCCTTATGCGTTGCCCGACAGCTTCTCGCGAAGTGCGGCGAGCTGCGCATCGCTGGCAAGCGATCCGCCAGCGGACTCTGCCGGAGCGGAGCCGGCAGCAGCCGGAGCCTCAGCATCGTCTGCAGCAGCCGTCTCCGAGGAGTAGCCGGCAGCAGCGGTGGCAGCCTCAGCGGCCTCGTCTGCAGCGGTCTTCTCCATCTGAGTGGTGTGCATCTTGTGGCGACGCTCAGCCTCGGCGTAGCGGTTCTCCCACTCTTCGCGCTGCTTGTCGAAGCCCTCGAGCCATTCGTTGGTCTCGGGATCGAAGCCCTCGGGGAAGATGTAGTTGCCCTGCTCGTCGTACGAGTCGGCCATGCCGTACTTGGACGGATCGAACTCGGCGTTGTAATCCTCGTTGGCCTGCTTCAGCGACAGCGAGATACGACGACGCTCGAGGTCGATGTCGATGACCTTGACGAGTGCATCGTCGCCGACGCCGACAACCTGGTCCGGAACCTCGACGTGGCGCTCAGCGAGCTCCGAGATGTGAACGAGGCCTTCGATTCCCTCTTCGACGCGCACGAATGCACCGAACGGAACCAGCTTCGTGACCTTGCCGGGCACGATCTGGCCGATGGCGTGCGTGCGGGCGAACTGACGCCACGGATCTTCCTGCGTTGCCTTGAGCGACAGGGAGACGCGCTCGCGGTCCAGGTCGACGTCGAGAACCTCGACGGTGACCTCGGTGCCGACCTCGACAACCTCGGACGGGTGATCGATGTGCTTCCAAGACAGCTCGGAAACGTGAACCAGACCGTCTACGCCGCCCAGGTCCACGAATGCACCGAAGTTGACGATGGAGGACACGACGCCCTTGCGGACCTGGCCCTTCTGGAGCTGGTGCAGGAATTCGCTGCGAACCTCGGACTGAGTCTGCTCGAGCCATGCGCGGCGCGACAGGACCACGTTGTTGCGGTTCTTGTCGAGCTCGATGATCTTGGCCTCGATCTCCTTGCCGACGTACGGCTGGAGGTCGCGGACGCGACGCATTTCGACGAGCGAAGCGGGGAGGAAGCCACGAAGACCGATGTCAAGGATGAGGCCGCCCTTGACGACCTCGATGACGGTGCCCTTGACGGCCTCGTCCTTCTCCTTGAGCTCCTCGATGGTGCCCCAGGCACGCTCGTACTGAGCGCGCTTCTTCGACAGGATCAGTCGACCTTCTTTGTCCTCCTTGGTGAGGACGAGAGCCTCGACCGCATCTCCCACGGAGACGACCTCGTTGGGGTCGACGTCGTGCTTGATGGAGAGCTCACGAGAAGGGATGACACCTTCGGTCTTGTAACCGATGTCGAGCAGAACCTCGTCGCGGTCGACCTTGACGATGGTTCCTTCGACGATGTCACCATCGTTGAAGTACTTGATCGTGGCATCGATGGCGGCGAGGAAGTCCTCGGCGGAGCCAATGTCGTTAATGGCAACCTGCGGCGAGGTGACGGTTGTGGAGGGCATATGTTGAATTGCTCCGGACGAGTTGTGGTCGGTTGATGGATTTTGTCGGACGAGATGCGCAACTGTGGCGTACAAATGTTGGAAGTACTTTTGTGAAGTACTAGATCGAAGTACCCAGCTGCATCAATAACGAACAACCGAATACCGGATCACATCCCACACCACGGAAGCGCACCGCGAGCTCCCTCGGTCCAACTGATTCCGAGACCTTGGTAAAGATCCCGTATAGACAATCAGTCGGATGACAGACACTCGCGTGAGTAAGACTACGCGTCGGCTATCTTGCCGGGCAAACCCGGGTACCCTGCGCCCGCATCGCCCGTTCTACTGTGTTGTTCATGTCTGACGAGCGCCATGCCGCCGCCAATTCCATTCTCGGCACCAGCGGTGTCGGCCGGGTCCGTGTCGATTCCAGTGCCAGCGACCGTGCCAGCCGTGCGTGGTGGGACGCCGACGCCGACGATTACCACCGAACCCACGGCGAGTTTCTGGGCGTGAACAGCGCGGAAGGTGAATTCGTCTGGTGCCCCGAAGGGCTGCACGAGGGCGATCACCACTTACTCGGCGACATAGTCGACAAAGACATATTGGAAGTGGGTTGCGGCTCGGCGCCGTGTGCCCGATGGCTCGCCGGACACGGTGCTCGGGCCGTCGGTCTCGACATCTCGATGGGGATGCTCGCCCGCGGGCAGGACGCGATGAATGCCGGCGGACCGGCAGTCCCGTTGATTCAGGCAAGTGCGGAACTCCTGCCATTTGCCGACGAGAGTTTCGACATCGTCTGTTCTGCGTTCGGCGCCGTCCCGTTCGTTGCCGATTCGCAGCGAGTGATGAACGAAGTCGCCCGGGTTCTGCGTCCCGGCGGATCGTGGGTCTTTGCCGTCAACCATCCGATCCGATGGATCTTCCCCGACGATCCCGGGCCGAAGGGCTTGACCGCGACCCTCCCCTACTTCGACCGCACCCCGTATGTCGAGGTCGATGACAACGGAGTCCCCACCTACGTCGAGCATCACCGCACCATCGGCGACCGGGTTCGTGAGATCGTCGCGGCCGGACTTCAGGTGCGCGACATCATCGAGCCCGAATGGCCGGAGTGGTTGGACCGCGAATGGGGACAGTGGAGTCCCCTGCGCGGCCAACTCTTTCCGGGCACTGCAATTTTCAGCGCCGTCAAACCCTGACGGCTACAGCAGCTTCGACAGGAACGCCTTGGTCCGATCGTGCTGCGGATTGGCCAGGAGTTCCCGGGGCTCGCCTGCCTCGACCACAACTCCCCCGTCCATGAACACCAACTGATCTGCGACCTCGCGGGCGAAACCCATCTCGTGGGTGACGACCACCATCGTCATGCCTTCTTTGGCCAATTGCTTCATCACAGTGAGAACTTCACCGACGAGTTCGGGGTCGAGCGCGGACGTCGGCTCGTCGAACAGCATGAGCTTCGGGTCCATCGCGAGAGCGCGGGCGATGGCAACTCTTTGCTGCTGACCACCCGACAACTGGGCCGGGTAGGCGTTGGCTTTGGCGCTCAACCCGACCTGATCGAGGAGGTCCTTCGCTCGTTCGACAGCCTTCTTCTTACTGACGCGCTTCACCTGCGTCGGCGCTTCGATGATGTTCTCGAGAGCGGTGCGGTGCGGGAACAGGTTGAAGTGCTGAAACACCATCCCGATGTCGCGGCGTTGTTTGGCCGCTGCTCGCGGGTGGAGTTCGTACAGTTTGCCGTTCTTCTCCGAGTAACCCACCAGGTCGCCGTCGACGTACAGTCGGCCGGCGTTGACCTGCTCGAGGTGATTGATGCAGCGCAAGAACGTCGACTTGCCCGACCCGGACGGACCGACCAGGCAGAGGACCTGGCCAGGGTCGATTTCGAGCGAAATCCCTTTCAGAACCTCCAGTGCGCCGAAGTTCTTACAAACTCGGTCTGCTTTCACCATGGGTGTCATTTGCGTTCTCCTCCGGGGGTATCCGGAAGCGTTTCCACTACCGTAGCTTTTCCTTGCGCGTCGGCCAGTGCCTGAAGCTGGCGTGTGGTCAGTGCTCGGGTTGCGCCCTTCGAATAGTGACGCTCGACGTAGTACTGCCCGATCATGAGCAGACTCGTGATCGCGAGGTACCACGTTGCCGCCACCATCAACAGGGGAATCGGCTCGAAGTTGGCGCCCGAGATATCGCGCGCTCGACCGTACAACTCGAAGCTGTAAGGGACCGCCGTCACGAGCGAGGTGGTCTTGAGCATGCTGATGACTTCGTTACCGGTCGGCGGAATGATGACGCGCATCGCCTGCGGTAGAACGGTTCGGCGCATCGTCTGACTCCACGTCATACCCAATGCAACAGATGCTTCGGTCTGGCCCTCGTTGACCGAACTCACGCCGGCACGGACGATCTCGGCCATGTATGCAGCCTCGTTCAGTGCCAAACCGATCACCGCAAACAGAAACGCTGCCTGCAAGTCCTGGAGATTGATGTGCGCAAACTGATGTACGAAGGGAATACCGAGATCGATGCTCTTGTAGATCGACGGGAACAGGCCCCAGAAGACCAACTGCACGTAGACAGGGGTTCCTCGAAAGATCCACAGATAGCCCCAGGCCGCGGCACGAAGCACCGGGTTGGGAGAAAGTCGCATGACTGCCAAAATCACACCGAGGACGATCGCGATCACCATTGCCAGCACCGTCAGCTGGATCGTTGTCCACGCACCAGCGGAGATCCGTTTGTCGAACAGATACTGACCGTAAGTCCCCCATGCAAAGGCTTCGTTGGTCGCCGCGCCGTAAACGAACAGTCCGAAGAGGACCACGACGACGACCGCGGCAATCCAACGACCAGGTCTGCGTAGTGGAATCGCCTTGATCGGCACCGGATCGCCGGTCTGAGTTGTTGTCATGTTCATCAGCTTTCCGCGCCGTTGATCTTGGATACTTCGATGACGCCGGCCTCGACACTCCAGGTCTGCGCGATCTGTTGATAGACGCCGTTGTCGATCAGGTACTGCATTGCCTGCTGCAGAGCGGGCCCAAGGGCGGAACCCTTCACGATCGGCCAGCCGTACGGCGCCGAATCAAAGGGTTCTCCGGCAGCTTCCATCCGGCCCTTGCTCCGTTTGATCGCATAGCCGGTCACTGGCGAATCAGCGGACAGCGCGTCGACTCGACCGAGGATGAGCGCGTTGGCCGCGTCGTCCTGGCTGTCGTACTTGATCTTGTCGATCGGGGGCTTGCCCTCGGCCACGCATGCCTCGCTCTTGGCAGGCACCTCGTCGATGTCCTCGGTGGTCGTGGTCTGCACCGCCACCCGAAGCCCGCATGCGTTGTTCGGATCGACTGGCTTGTCCGGCCGTTGCGCCCACTGGATACCTGCGCTGTAGTACGTGACGAAGTCGACCGTCTTCTCGCGTTCCTTGGAGTCGGTGAACGAAGACATGCCGAGGTCGTAGCTTCCCGACTGGATAGCGGGGATGATCTTGTCGAAGTCGGCTTGGTTGAAGACAGCTTCGACACCGAGCACGGCGGCAACGGCATTCATCAGGTCGACGTCGAAACCGACGATGTTGCCGTCCGCGTCCTTGAATTCGTTTGGCGCGTACGGAATGTTGACGCCGACCTGCAGCTTGCCCGAATCCGTGACCTTGGACGGCAGAAGTGCGGCGATCTCGGGCACCTTCTGGACATCAAGTGGCGGCCCTTCCGGAACGAGACCCTCGTTGTTGGTGACACATCCGCCGCACAGTGCGACGATCAAGCCCACCAACAGGACTCGCACCACGTTGGTGCGGATACGCCCGCCACTGCTCGAGCCATAACCCACGCCACGTGGCCTTGGTGCCCGTGCGTTTTCATCGACCACGACTCTGCTCTCCACTCGTCGATCGCCGCACTTGCAACGTCCATCCGAAATTCAGTCGAACGGTAGGTTACGGCAGGAGTTCCACCGTCGCCGACTTCGCAAGATTCCGGCCTGTCGTACAAGAATCAGCGACGCAGAGTGTGTGCGTACACGACTTCGGAAAATTCGCTGGTCGATGCCAAACCGCCGAGGTCCGCGGTCGCGATACCCGACGCGATGGTCGTGCGAACCGCGTCTGAAATGCGGCGTGCCGCCGCAGACAACAACCGATCTCCCCGCGCATCACCGAGCCAGTCGAGCATCATCGCACTCGAGAGGAACAGTGCCGTCGGGTTCGCCCGGTTCTTCCCGGCGATGTCGGGTGCTGCACCGTGCGCAGCCTGAGCCATGACCTGCGTCTCGGAAGCGTTGATCGACGGCGCGGTTCCGAGTGAACCGGACAGCTCACCCGCCAGATCCGACAAAATGTCGCCGAACATGTTTTCGGTCACCACGACGTCGAAGTCTCCGCCGCGTCGAACGAGGTGCGCCGCCATCGCGTCGACGTGCTCGTCGTCGACGACTACGTGGGGGTACTCCGCGGCGACGGTTCTGCAGGCGTCGCGGAAGAGGCCGGTGGTCAGTGTCAGGACGTTGGCCTTGTGGACGATCGTGACGTGATTGCGCCGACGCGACGCCAACGCGAAGGCAGTGCGTGCGATCCGTTCGCATGCAGCGCGGGTGAACACACCGACGGCCAGGGCGATGTCTGGCGTCGGCATGAATTCGCCGCTGCCGACTGCCATGTTCCGATCCGCGTACAACCCCTCGGTGTTCTCGCGGACGATCACCAGATCCATGTCGGGGACCATCGCCTTGACGCCGGGGAACGCTGCTGCCGGTCGGATATTCGCGAACAACTCGAACTTTTTCCGGATGACGCCGCCGGGGGTGAGTTGTCCGCGAAACCTCTCGGGATACGACGCGCTGTCATGGGGTCCGAGGATCCATCCTTGCAGCTGCCCCAACGCATCGATGGTTTCGTCGGGAATTGGCGTGCCGTGAGTGTCGATGGCCGTACTCCCGAGCGGAAGCTCGACCCACTCGACGGGCGGAGCATGAACCGATGACAGCGCCGCATCCACGATCTGCCGTGTCGCCGGGACGATTTCGTGGCCGATTCCGTCGCCGTGCATGAGTCCCAGCCGCATGGCCGGAGTACCGATTGCGCTCGCACCTGTCATCAGGCAATCATTGCTCACCATGGTCCAGTCGGTGGAATTGCTCCTCGATCCGGTGAGTGAGTCGGCAGTGCGAGCACAATGGCAGCTTCTCGCCGACGCCGGATTACCGAGTCAGGCCTCTCATCACAGCCCGTCCAACCGTCCGCACATCACGCTGTTCGTCGCCCGTGAGATCCCCGCGGAGATCGACGAACTGTTGGTGCGGCGCTTCTCGGCCCCGGACTTCGAGGTCCGGCTGGGTGGCTACGTCGTGTTCGGCGGCAAGCAGATGGTCTTGGCGCGCTCGGTTGTTCCTTCGCGTGCACTCCTTCACCTGCACCGAGAAATAGCCGAGTCAACAGTTGGCTCGACGGCACTTCCCGCCCACGTCGAGCCCGGCGCGTGGACGCCTCATGTGACGCTCGCCCGACGCGTCGAACCTGCACGTCTGGGTGAAGCCATCGCCCTGCTGGGCACCGACGTGATTCAAGGACGCAGCGGCGGGATCAGGCGCTGGGACGGCGAACAGAAGACGGAATGGTTACTGACACCGCCGGTGTGACAGAGCGGGTTGCACGTCGGGTCACCAGGATTCCCGCGATCACCGCCAGCGCACCAACCGGCTGATTCCAGCCAACGCTTTCGTCCAAGACTATTGCGCCGAGAGCGACGCCCACCACTGGACTGAGATAAGTGACGGTGGACGCCGCAGTCGGCCCCCACCCCTGAACGACGTTGGTGTTCCAGATGAATGCGAGCCCGGTCCCCAGTGCGCCCAGAGCGATCATCGACAGGACAACTGCCGGCGTGAGGTGCATCGGCGTGTTTGCGACGACCGGAGAGGCCAGAACCATCACGAAAGCACCGATACTGATCTGCACAAGCGCGACCGTACGAGTGTCGACGTCGAGAGGAAGCACGAAACGCCTGAGGTAGACAAACGAAATCCCGTACGACGCAGTCGCTCCCAGGCAAGCGACCTGAGCACTCACACTTCCGCCAACGCCGAGATTCCACGGCGCCAACACGATCAGCACCCCACCGAATCCGAGAAGCAACCCCAGCGACTTGTATCGCGTCAGCGTCTCCCCCGGCAGAAAGGCAAGGGAGACAGCCATAGTCATCAGTGGCGTGGTGGCGTTGTAGATGCTCGCGAGTCCCGAGGACATGTTTTGCTCCGCCCAACTGAACAGCAGCCACGGAACGATGCATTGCGTCGCTGCGAGAAAAGCCAGGTGCTTCCAGACACGAAATTCCCTCGGTAGGCCGATCCGGCTGACCGCTGACACGAGAACCAGCGCGAGCGCACCGAAGACCAAGCGCCACAGAACTACCTGCGTGAAGGACAGACCTTCGAGCCCGATCTTCATGAAGAGGAAACTGGCTCCCCACACCACCGCAGCTGCGGTGTATTGAAAGGCCAGACTTGCCCTCAAAGGGTGAAGTCTCCGTGCGGACTGACGTCGTGACGAGTGTCGGGCGTTCGGCCGGCAAGAGCTAGTACGTTCAGGACCAGTAGGACCAAGAGGCTGACGACGATGATTGCCATGTGTCCAGCCTGACGGAATGTCCCACGTGGCAGTAGTGGCAGAAAAGCCAGACTTGGACGATTTTCTGCCACTTTCCCGTTTTTCTGTCACACTCGAAAGATGCTCGCGAAAGTGGTGGTCCCACTGATGCCGATGACCGAGGCGTTCGAACTCGGCGTGGCATGTGAAGTCTTCGGCTTCGACCGATCCGACGACGGCCTCCCCACGTACGACTTCTCGCTGATCGCCGCAGTTCCGGGCCCGATCCGAACGCGGTTCGGTTACAACATCGATGTTCCGTACAACCTCGATTCTCTCGACGACGCCGACCTCATCGTCGTTTCCGCCGGCGGAACCTACGACGCCGGCGACGCGTACATGTGCTCACCGAGTCCCGATTCGAGTGTCGATCCCCTGCTGGTCAAACTCAACGAGGCCGTAGCCCGGGGCGCCAAGGTGGCGAGCCTGTGCACCGGAGCGTTTGTCCTCGGCGCGGCTGGACTACTGGACGGAAGGCGATGCACGACGCATTGGCGGCACGCAGAGAGGCTTGCCCAGACGTATCCGGAAGCCAAGGTCGATCCGGACGTGTTGTACGTGGACGAAGATCCGGTGTTCACCAGCGCAGGCACCGCGGCAGGAATCGATCTGTGCCTGCACATCGTGCGAAAGGAACAGGGTTCTCGTGTCGCCAACGGCATCGCGAGAAGGATGGTGGTGCCACCCCACCGTGACGGTGGGCAGGCCCAGTACGTCGCCACTCCCCTCACCTCGACGCCGAGTGCAACCCTTGCCCCACTCCTCGACTGGATGACGGAGCATCTCGCCCTCGACCTCACTGTCGGAATGGTCGCGGCCCGAGCGAACATGTCCGCTCGCACATTTGCCCGCCGTTTCCAAGCGGAAACGGGAACAACTCCCGCCCGCTGGCTCAGCGATCAGCGAGTACTGGCCGCCCAGCAACTCCTGGAGAATTCGGACCTCTCCGTCGATGTCATCGCGGAACGCGTCGGTTTCGGCGGCGGCGCCGTGCTTCGCCAGCACTTCATCCGGCTTCGCTGCACCACGCCCCAGGCCTACCGCCGGACGTTTCGGGCGACCGAGAACGCAAGCTGAAATCGGCTCAGGGAAGAATCAGCGGTTCCGGGGCGTTGCACACACCAACAGCCCGCACAATGGAAAGGACCCCTGTGGCCACCCAGACACTCACCCAGCAGAACTTCGACGAAACGATCAACGGCAGCGACGTCGTCCTCGTGGACTTCTGGGCCTCCTGGTGCGGCCCGTGCCGCCAGTTCGCACCGACGTTCGAAGCCTCTTCGGAGAAGCACGCCGACGTCGTTCACGCCAAGGTCGACACCGAGGCCGAGCAGGGAATCGCAGCGGCCGCCAACATCCGCTCCATCCCCACGATCATGGCCTTCCGCGAAGGCGTACTCGTGTTCAACCAGGCCGGCGCTCTTCCCGCCGCTCAGCTCGAAGAGCTCGTCACTCAGGTCAAGGCACTCGACATGGACGAGGTCCGCAAGCAGATCGCAGAGCAGACCGCATCAGCTGAATAGCGAAAAGAGCGCGCTCCGAATCGAATTCGATTCGGAGCGCGCTCTTTTCGTAGCCAGACTGTCTTGACGCCGACTCAGTGAGCCGCGCTGTCCCAGCTTCGACCGGTTCCCACCGAAACATCCAGGGGTACCGACAACTCGATGGCTGTGGCCATCTTGTCCTTGACCAGTGCGGTGACTTCCTCCAACTCGGAGGCGACCACTTCGAGCACCAATTCGTCGTGCACCTGCAACAGCATGCGCGACTTCAATCCGGCTTCGGCGAGAGCCTTCTGAACATTGATCATCGCGACCTTGATGATGTCGGCTGCGGTGCCCTGGATCGGCGCATTCAGGGCAGCACGTTCGGCCACCTCACGACGCTGACGGTTGTCGCTGTTGAGGTCCGGCAGGTAGCGACGACGACCGTAGAGCGTCGAGGTGTAGCCGTCCTTACGTGCCTGCTCGACCACCGCGTGGAGGTAATCCCGCACGCCGCCGAAACGAGCGAAGTACGCATCCATCTGCTGCTTCGCTTCTTCGGTCGAAATCTTCAACTGCGACGCCAATCCGTAGGCACTGAGCCCGTAGGCCAGACCGTAGGACATCGCCTTGACCCGGCGACGCAGTTCAGGAGTTACCTCTTCGATCGGTACACCGAATGCGCGCGAGCCGACAAAGCTGTGCAGGTCCTCACCGGTGTTGAATGCCTCGATCAGCCCCTCGTCGCCTGACACGTGCGCCATGATGCGCATTTCGATCTGGCTGTAGTCGGCAGTGAGCAGAACGTCGAACCCCTGCCCGACTACGAATCCGTCGCGAATCTCGCGCCCCGCGTCGTTTCGCACCGGGATGTTCTGCAAGTTCGGATCGGTCGACGACAGACGTCCGGTCGCGGCGACCGTCTGGTTGAACGTCGTGTGAATGCGTCCGTCTTCGGCCACGGCCTTGAGAAGACCGTCGACGGTCACCTTCATACGCGTCGCATCACGATGCGCGAGAAGGTGTTCGAGGAACGGGTGTCCTGTCTTGTCGAACAGACCCTGCAACGCCTCGGCGTCGGTGGTGTAGCCCGTCTTCGTCTTCTTCGTCTTGGGCATGTCGAGTTCTTCGAACAAAACCACCTGCAGCTGCTTCGGCGAACCCAGGTTGATCTGCTTGTCGATCACCTCGTACGCGGAGTTTGCGGCGTCGGCGACCTGGGAGGCGAAACGGCTCTGAAGATCGTGCAGATGCGCGCTGTCGACGGCAATGCCGGTGGCCTCGATCTGAGCGAGCTCGATCGTCAACGGCAGTTCCATGTCGGAGAGGAGCGACTTGGACTCGATCGACTCCAACTCGGTGTCCAGTGCAGCTGCCAAGTCGAGAACGGCCTGAGCGCTGAGCATCGCGGTCTCGGCTGCTTCGGCATCGAGCTGTTCGGTGTCGTCGAGCAGTGAAAGCTGTTCCTGGCCGGATGTTTCGGCGCGCAGTTCACGCTTGAGGTAGCGGAGCGAGAGGTCGTCGAGATTGAAGCTGCGCTGGCCCGGCCGGACGAGATATGCGGCCAGAGCAGTGTCGCTGGTCAGTCCACCGAGCGTCCAACCACGCCCACGCAGAGCATGGATCGCCCACTTGGCTTCGTGCAGCGCCTTCGGCTGCGATGCATCGGCGAGCCAATCACCGAGAGCTGCTTCGTCTTCCGGTGTTGCCGTCGACGCCGCGATGTATGCACATTCACCGTCGGAGGCCGCGATCGCGAGTGCAGTGACGTCGCCGGCAAACGGAGTTCTGGTTCCGAGCACCGTGACGCCGTGACGCTCACCGGTTCGCGCGTGGGCGTCGAGCCACGCGGCAACCGCACCCGGGGCAAGTGCGTCGCCGCTGACCTCGAACCCTTCCTCTGCTTCGGGCTCGGACGACGACAGGGTCGCGAACAGTCGATCGCGGAGAACCTTGAACTCGAGATCGTCGAACAACGCATGAATCTTCTCGCGGTCCCACGGGGCCAACACCAACTGCTCGGGCGTGTACAGCAACGGAACGTCGCGAACCATCTCGGTGAGCTGACGATTGAGCAGGACGTTTGCAAGGTTCTCGCGTAGCGAGTCGCCTACCTTGCCGCGGACCTTGTCCACGTTGTCTACCAGTCCCTGCAGGTCGCCGTACTCACGGATCCACTTGGTAGCGGTTTTCTCGCCGACGCCGGGGATACCGGGGAGGTTGTCACTCGGGTCGCCGCGCAGGGCAGCAAAATCCGGATACTGCGACGGAGTGAGGCTGTACTTCTCCTCGACGGCCGTCGGCGTGAATCGGGTGAGCTCCGAGACACCCTTCTTCGGGTAGAGCACAGTGACGTTGTCGGTCACCAGCTGCAGCGAGTCGCGGTCGCCGGTCACGACGAGAACCCGGTATCCGAGTGCCTCCGCCTGCGTGGTCAACGTGGCAATCACGTCGTCGGCCTCGAAACCTTCCTCGGCCATGACCGGGATGCCCAGCGCGCCGAGAACGTCCTTGGTGATGTCGATCTGGCCCTTGAATTCGTCCGGAGCCTTCGCGCGCTGCGCCTTGTATTCGGGGAACAGGTCGGCGCGAAACGTCTGACGCGACACGTCGAAAGCCGCGGCCAAGTGGGTGGGCTGCTCGTCACGAAGAAGGTTGATCAACATCGACGTGAAGCCGTACACCGCGTTGGTGGCCTGCCCACTGTGTGTCTTGAAGTTCTCTGCAGGCAGCGCATAGAAGGCGCGAAATGCCAACGAATGCCCGTCGAGAAGCATCAGAAGAGGGCGATCGTCCGCCTTGCCGGTGGTGCCGGCTGAAGCGGTGGACGTGCTGGACCGAGTTGTGGTTGCGGGGCTCACGGTTCATCAGTCTAGGGATCGCGACCGACATCGACGCCTTCGCCGTTGTTTACGCAGGAACAGACACAAGAATCAGACAATTGATGCAGCCTTCGGCCTTCGATACGGAACCGAAACATCCCGGAAATCTCAGAACCCCATCTGAAGCGAACGGAGCCGTTAGAGTCCGGAAATCGCAGCAACGAAACAATCCCTGTGCTGCGCGGCACCTTTGTCCAGACGCGCTATTCCCGACCCGCTCGGAGGACGTACGTGGCCCCACCCGTAGTGAAACGGCAGACCCTCGCGACACTCAGCCGACTACTGGCCTTTGCATTACTGACGTTCTTCGCATTACTCAGCCTGGCCGGAACTGCTTCGGCTCAGGAACCGACCACTTCCCCTACACCGCCGACCCCGACAGCACCCGCAACACCGACAGCACCGGTTCCCGACAACGCTGTCCCCGTCAGCGGCAATCTCAACAACGGCGGCACACGCCTCGAGGGCGTCACCGTCCGTGCGCTCGATTCTTCCGGTACGGAAGTCGCCACCGGAGAATCGGCATCGAACGGCCGTTGGGAACTGGCCGTGGCACCGGGCACCTACACCTTCGAGATCGTTGCCGACACACTTCCCGACGGGGTCAGTGTGCAAGCCGCTGTCGAACGCGAGGTGGTGGCCGGCCGCGCGAACACCGTGATCTTCTCGTTCGGCGAGGTACGTACCGCCTCGAATGTCAGCTTCGGCGAGAAGCTGATCCGCACGACGGTCGACGGTCTGCGGTTCGGCCTCGTGATCGCGATCGCCGGTGTGGGTTTGAGCCTGATCTACGGCACCACTGGCCTGACCAACTTCGCTCACGGCGAGATGGTGACGTTAGGAGCCGTTGCTGCCTGGGTGATCAACACGTCCTTCGGCGTTCCGCTGATTCCCGCCACGATCCTCGCGATCTTCGTCGGCATCGGCATCGGCCTGCTGACCAACGGAATCGTCTGGAAACCACTGCGTAAGCGCAAGACCGGGTTGATCGCGCAATTGGTGGTCTCGATCGGTCTCGCGATTTCATTGCGCTACTTGATCCTGATCTTCTTCTCCGACCGCGCCGAACCGTTCGACGACTACCAGGGCCAGGTCGAGAAGAACTGGGGCCCGATCGCACTGACCGACGCCAACGCGATAGTCATGATCGTCAGTCTTGTCGTCCTGGTCGGCGTCGCACTGCTTCTGCAGAAGACTCGCATCGGAAAGGCCATGCGTGCCGTCTCCGACAATCGTGACCTCGCCGCTTCGTCCGGTATCAACGTCGAGCGCGTGATCATGTTCGTCTGGGGTCTCGGCGGCGGACTGGCCGCCCTAGGCGGTGTGCTGTTCGGTATCTCCGAACTCGGCGGACGCGTCCAGTGGGAAATGGGCTTCAAACTGTTGCTGCTCATGTTCGCCGGAATCACCCTCGGTGGTCTGGGAACCGCGTACGGGGCGCTACTCGGCTGCGTCATCGTGGGACTTCTGGTCCAACTCTCGACGCTCATCATCAACCCCGATCTCAAATACATCGGCGGACTTCTCGTCTTGATCGTGATCCTCGTGGTTCGCCCCCAGGGCATCCTCGGATCCAGACAAAGGATCGGGTGACGAACATGGACATCATGGGAGCTTTCCAGGTTTCCTTCGCCCAGTTGATCGGGCCGTCGGCAATCTTCTACGCACTGCTGGCAATCGGGCTGAACCTGCACTTCGGCTACGCCGGACTGCTCAACTTCGGTCAGATCGGTTTTGCCCTCCTCGGCGGCTACGGCGTCGGCATCATGACCGTGACCTACGACCAGCCGTTGTGGCTCGGCATCCTCGTCGGACTTACCGCAGCCGGGCTCCTCGCGCTCGTGCTCGGTATCCCGACGCTGCGTCTGCGCGCCGACTATCTCGCCATCGTGACCATCGCCGCTTCGGAGATCCTGCGTCTGATCTTCCGCTCGACCGCGTCGGATTCGGTGACCGGTTCCACCAATGGCCTGTTCGGTTTCGCAGACCCGTTCACCGCACTGAGCCCCTTCGACTCGGCCAAGCAGTACTCATTTCTCGGCGTGAAGTTCTACGGAGACGACCTCTGGTCGATGGTCGTGGGGTGGACGCTGGTCTTGATCTTGTGCGGATTTGTCTACCTGTTGACGCACAGTCCGTGGGGGCGCGTCCTCAAGGCGGTTCGCGAAGACGAGGACGCAGCGCGATCGTTGGGCAAGAACGTCTTCGTGTACAAGATGCAGGCGCTGGTTCTCGGCGGTGTGATCGGTGGTCTGGCCGGTGTGTTCAACGCTTTGCAGACCAAGTCCATCAACCCGGACTTCTACTCGACCGCGCAGACGTTCTTCGCGTTCGGCGCACTGATTCTGGGCGGGGCGGCAACGGTATTCGGCCCGGTGGTCGGCGCAATGTTGTTCTGGTTCCTCCTCGCCATCCCTGATGCCTTGCTGCGTCAGGCGATCTCCGGCGAAAATCCGCTGCTTTCACTCACGGAACAGCAAGTCGGGGCCACCAGATATGTCCTGCTCGGATTGATGATTGCTCTCCTGATGGTCTTCAGACCGCAGGGAATACTGGGTAACAAGCGGGAGGTGCAACTCAATGCTTGACGCCGATACCAGAGCACAGATCTTTGCCGACGTTCCTCACCTTCCCGGATCGGCGAAACCCGACCCGGTACTGGTCGCTGACAACGTCTCGCGGACGTTCGGCGGTCTCAAGGCCGTCGACGTCGATCACCTCGAGATTCAACGAGGGTGCATCACGGGTCTGATCGGTCCAAACGGTGCCGGAAAAACGACGCTCTTCAACCTCCTCACCGGATTCGACCGGCCGGACACCGGTACGTGGTCGATGGACGGTCAATCGCTGGGCCGCATGTATCCCCAGCAGGTAGCCAGGAAAGGAGTGGTACGGACGTTCCAGTTGACCAAGGCGCTCTCCAAACTCACCGTGCTGGACAACGTACGTCTCGGTGCCACCGGCCAACGAGGTGAACGCATTTTTGCATCCCTCGTTCCGTGGATCTGGAAAGGCCAGGAACGCGAGATCACCGAACGCGCCAACGAACTCCTCGCACGATTCAAACTCGACACCAAGGCAGACGACCTCGCCGGTTCACTCTCCGGTGGGCAGCGCAAACTGCTCGAAATGGCTCGCGCACTCATGACCTCGCCCTCGGTGGTGATGCTCGACGAACCGATGGCGGGGGTCAATCCTGCTCTGACGCAAAGCCTGCTCGGACACATCAAATCATTGCGCGACGACGGAATGACGGTCGTGTTCGTCGAGCACGACATGGACGTGATCCGAGATATCAGCGATTGGGTGGTGGTCATGGCGCAGGGCAGCGTCATCGCCGAATCCACCCCGGACGAACTCTCGTCCAACACAGCCGTCGTCGACGCATATCTGGGCAGCCACCATGACCAGGCCCTCGAGTTCGACGACAACGGAAATCCGGTGGGCGAGACGGCCGTTCTGGCCGCCGCCCTGGCTGAAGCCGAGGTCGAAACCCTCGAGTCGGGCGGGGACCTGTCGGAACCCGACGTCGACAACCTTCCGGCCGATCTCGCCGCGACGCTGGAATCGAGTCCCGAGGAACCGCGCGGAAGGCACGAGAAGCCATGAGCGAGAACCACGCACGTTCACTGACGCCTGCAGAGTTCGCCGCGACGGCCGAGGAGCATCAGCGACTGTCAGCAGGTGCCCTGCTCCGCGCCGACAGCCTCGTCGCGGGCTACATTCCCGGCGTCAACATCCTGCGTGAATGCAACTTCTTCCTGAAGGAAGGGGAAATCGTCGGGATCATCGGACCGAACGGCGCAGGCAAATCGACACTCCTGAAATCACTGTTCGGACTGATACCGGTACGCGAAGGGTCGGTCACCCTACGCGAGGACAACATCACGTCTGCGCCCGCTCACGTCCTCGTTCAGAAGGGAGTCGGGTACGTCCCTCAGACACAGAACGTCTTTCAGACTCTGACCATCGAAGAAAACCTCGAAATGGGCATTTATCTGCGGCCCAAGGCATTCGCGGAACGATTCGCCTTCGTGAGTGAACTGTTCCCTCTTCTGAGTGAACGACGAAAGGTGAAGGCCGGCGCACTCTCCGGCGGCGAACGCCAGATGGTCGCGATGGGCCGGGCCCTGATGATGGATCCGTCGGTGCTGCTGCTCGACGAACCGTCCGCGGGCCTGTCCCCCATGTTCCAGGACGAGGTGTTCATCCGCTGCAAGAAGATCAATGCTGCGGGTGTCTCGGTCATCATGGTCGAGCAGAACGCGCGCCGCTGCCTTCAGATCTGCGACCGCGGCTACGTACTCGATCAGGGTAAGAACGCGTACACCGACACCGGCGCCAATCTGATGAACGACCCCAAGGTGATCGAGTTGTACTTGGGAACGCTCGCTGGCAGCAAAGAGAAGTAGAACAGACACGAGAATGGGCCAGGGTCTCTCGACCCTGGCCCATTCTCGTTGGCTGCTTACTTGCCCACGACCACGAATCCTTCTGTGGTCAGCGTGTTCTCAGGGCCGAACTTGAGCTTTCCGTACGAACCGATGGACGGTTCTCCCGAATCGTTGAAGTCCAACTCACCGGTGATGCCGTCGTAGTCGATGTCGGTTCCCGCCTTCACCAACGGCAGGCACTCGACGTAGGACGTGCACTTGGTGCCACCTTCGGTGACGCTGTTGATGTTGGCTGCGATGTCGGTACCGGCCGTCGACTTCGCCTGCTCGGCAGCGAGCGCTGAGATCACCACCGCGTCGTACGACTCTCCGGCGTAGTTGAAGTCGATCAGAGAGGGGTTCACAGCCTTCAAACGATCCTGGAAGGCAGCCCCGACGTCCGTCAGGGGCGTGGTTCCCTGCATGGTGTCGAGCAACGGCTTCGCCACGGATTCGCCGAGCGCGTTACCCATGTTGCCGTCGACGCCGTACATCGCCATTCCGTCCGACGGGCCGATGCCCACTTCGTGCATGCGCGTGATGATCTTCGCCGACTCCTCGAAGCCCACCAATGCCACTGCATCCGGATTGAAGTTCTTGACTTGATCGACTTCGGAGTTGAACGACTGCGCGTTCGGGTCGTAGATGATCTTCTCGATCTGATCGGAGGGGACGCCCGAATCGATCAGATTCTTTTCGATGTTGTCCGCCAGACCCGTCCCGTACGGGTCGTTGAGGGCCATGATCGCTACGCGCTGACCACCGTCGTCCGAAATGAGCTGTGCGACGGCCTGAGCCTGTAGTACGTCCGTCGGAGCGGTGCGGAAGTACATGCCCTTGTCGGGGTAGCAGACGAATTGGTCCGAGGTGTTGGCAGGCGAGAACATCACGACGCCTGCGCTGGCGATCTTGTCGATCACCTTGAGCGAGACCGAAGACGACGCGGCGCCGACGATGACCTGAGTGCCTGCAGCCAATTCGCGGTCGACGGTGGTGTTGGCGGTGTCCGTTGTGGTGTCACCCGAATCGCCGGGAATCAGCTGGACCGGTTGGCCGAGAACGCCTCCGGCAGCATTGACGTCGTTGACTCCCAGCTGGGTGCCCGCGACCATCGGCGGCCCGAGGAACGACAAGCTGCCGGTGTCAGGAAGAAGCGTGCCGATACGCAGCGCTTCCGTGGACGGGGTGGCGCCGGCTTTGGCCTGCTCCGGGGTGCAATCAGTCGTGACGGATGTCGTCGCGGCAGAAGCGCCGGACGTAGAGCCACTCGAAGACGAGTCATCCGACTTGTCCGAGCTACAGCCTGCAAGTGCCAGTGATGCCGCGCCGAGAACTGCAGCAGTACGCACAAGTGTTCGTCTAGCCATCCCACGCTCCTAAGATCAGCCGGTGCTCGCGCCACCCGAACTGGCGCTCGCTGTGGGATCAGACGCTAGACCTTGGAACCGTTTCGCGATCCTTCAAGAAAGCCCTGTGACCTGACTGTTATCTGAAGGCGCACAGTGTTTACACGGCTGTAGCGCTGCGCGACGTTTCGACGGTCGACGCAGCCACTCAGTGCAGCCGGATAACCCCGACACTTTGCTCAAGCGTCCGGTTCACCGCCCAGAGTTTCCAGTACGACCTGTGCGACCGCCTTCATCGTGGAGCGCCGATCCATCGCGGCGCGCTGAATCCACTTGAACGCCTCAGGTTCGGTGAGCGCTTGGCGAACCATCAGAACACTCTTGGCTCGCTCGATCAGCTTGCGTGCTTCGAGCCGGTCGGAAAGATCAGCGACCTCACGCTCGAGCGCCGTCACCTCGCGGAAACGACTGACCGCCAATTCGACAGCGGGAACGAGGTCACTGATCGAGAACGGCTTGACCAAGTAAGCCATGGCGCCGGCATCGCGTGCGCGCTCGACCAACTCGCGCTGACTGAACGCTGTGAGAATGACAACAGGAGCGATCCGCTTGGCGGCAATCTCCGAAGCGGCGTCGATGCCGTCTCTCCTGGGCATCTTCACGTCCATGATGACCAGATCAGGCTTGAGCGACTCGGCCAACTCCACCGCAACCTGCCCGTCACCGGCCTCACCGACGACGTCGTAGCCCTCTTCGCGGAGCATCTCGACCAGATCCATGCGGATCAACGCCTCGTCTTCAGCGACGACAACACGACGGGGTGCGAGCTGATTGCCTTGCGGCTGCGGCGAATTCATGGCCACCATCCTCCTCCATCGAACCGCCCCGACACGAGACGCGAACGATTAGAGGGTACCGGTGTTTGACATTGAAATCGCATCTTCTAATGTAGTCATCGCAACAAGCCCTCGTATCCCAATTGGCAGAGGAAACGGATTCAAAACCCGTCCAGTGTGAGTTCGAGTCTCACCGAGGGCACAACGAGACAAACATCAAAACCCCCTGGAGACAGGGGGTTTTGGTCATCCTAGAGCGGCTTCCGGTGAATCTTCTGGACACGCTTTGGACACAGACTCCGCCGCCGCCGCGTCCAAGGCGTCTGCGAGGTCTCCCAGTTGGTCGGCGAACAGGTGGCCGTACCGGTCCATCGTCAGCGTCGCCGACGCGTGTCCTAGCTGAGCTTGGATCGCCTTCGGATTCGCCCCAGCCGCAATCATCAACGAGGCCGCCGTGTGGCGCAGCGCGTGAACACTAATCTGCGGGAAATTTGGGTCGTCTGCCTGGCACCGTTCCACCGCACCGGACCACCACGACTTCCCCGAGGGCAACGTCATGTGGCCGCCTCGCACGTTCGGGAAGACGATGTCATCCCTCCCCTTACCCTCGCACTGCCTCGCGAGTGCCTCCGCGACCAAACGAGGTACCGCAATGGTGCGTTGGGCGTGAGACTTGGGCGAGCCCAACTCGACTCGTCCAGCCACAGTGACCGCGTTCTCGACAACGCGAACCCGTCGGCGCAACAGGTCCAGGTGACGAACCCTCAACCCTGCCGCTTCACCGAACCGCAGTCCGCCGAACCCGAGGAGCAACACGAGACCTCGACGCTCCCCCGCCTGCTCCGCCAACGCTTGCAGTTGCGTCATCGTCAGGTAAGTCTGCTCACCTCGTTTCCGTCGCGGCAGTTTCACCCCGCGAGCGGGGTTGACCACTAGCAGTCGATCCGCGACCGCATCATCCAAGATCGACGCGAGGACACCGAAGCAGCGCGTGATGGTCACAGGACCGCTGTCCACCGACATATCTGCCACCCATTGTTGGACATGGGTCCGCTTGACGCGCCCAACCGGGGTTTGACCCCACTTCGGTTGGACGTGGTTGTCCCACGCCGATTTCACGACGCGGGCAGACGAGGGCTTGAGGTGCGCCTGCCGCCCGAGCCACTCAACGCCCAACTCTCCGATAGTCGCTCGCCCTGCGCTCTGTAGTACGAACGCCCCTGTCTGCTTGTCCACCTCGACTCGCGCCGCGTAGGCGTTCGCGTCCCGCTTCGTCTTGAACCCGCGCTTGCGGGTCGTCTGATGGTCCGGTGTTCGGTAGCGGACCTCGTACCGGGTTCCAGCCTTGGTCGCATACTCAGAAACGGTCGCCATTACTTGGACTCCAGGGCGGCCGAGAGCTGAGCGCGCAGGTCTCGTGAAATCTGGCCTCGCCGCTGGTTGTTCGCGTCAGGCTCGAGTGCTGCCAGCCGCTCCCGCTCGTCGGCGAGTGAATGACCCCACAGCCGCAGCGCTGCCGCCATCAGCTCCGCCATCTCAACGTCGAATGCCTTAGCTGCGCGCTTGTCCGCCAGCGCCGCGCCGTCCGCCGCGTCGAAGACCGCGTTCAGTTCGGCATCCGTAGTAACCCTCAGATCCGCCTTCGCCTCGGCAACCCCCGGCCACCCGTTCGCCCGCGCCCGGTCGGTCAACGTCTCGTGCACCTCATGTTGCTGTGCGGTCTCGACGCCCGCCCAGGGTGCGCGGTCGTCGCCCTCGAACCGGACGGGCGCACCTTCCAGGGCTCGTGCGAGCGCGGCCGACGAGACCGCGAGGCCGCCCGTCAGCTCCACGAAATCATCAGTGGCGACCAGGTCCACCAGTCGCACAGCGCCCCCTGTCACCTCCCCTAGAGCGTCTGCCAAGCCAAGAACCGTAGGCATCGTTGGGTTGATGCGGCCGCCCTCCATGTCTCCGACACGTCCTGTGCTCCAAGGCATTCCGCGCGCACGCACGGCTCGCGCGAGCTGCTCCATTGTCGCCCCTGCTTCCAGGCGCAACCTTCTTGCGTTAACACCGATCACGTTGGCTAAGTCTGTCGTCATTCGCTCACCGTATACGAAGTCGCGCCGCTTGACACGCGGTGGCACGAGATGCTTCTATATTCTCGTGTTACTTCTTAATAAGTGAAATTCATCGACACGAGATAGGAGACGAGCGTGAGCCCCACCGAGATTCCACGATTGTTGTCAGCGAAGGAGGCAGCCGACGTGCTGCTCACGAGCGAAGGAGCGCTGGCCGCGCTGCGGTATCGAGGCGCAGGTCCGAAGTTCAGGAAGCTAGGCCATCGAGTCGCGTACGCGGTCCAGGACCTGCGGGACTACATCGACTCCGACATTCGTACGGGAACGGCCGCCGACGCGACGGCCTGAATACGAAAACGCCCCCAGTGCGCCAACACCGGGGGCGAATCCAACCACCAACCCGAGCGCGTAGCTCGGACCGAAAGGGAAATCAACGCATGCTTATTCAATCAAGCACCCCCGAGAACGCGCAACCAAGCCCCGACGCCCCCGTTCGCGCCAAGTTCGCGCCGACGGATGGATCAGTCTCGATTGGCCGTCAATCTGGCCCACGTTTTGTCATGCGTGATGTGGACGACGTCCATTCCCTAATTGACGGCCTGCAGTCTGCTGTCCGCGAGATGGCTCGCCACCAGGAAGCCGAGGCCACGGCATGAAAATTCCGGCCAGCCAGAGGACCGAACGCCGGGACACGACCCGGCCGGTCGGCGAGCATCGTCGTTCGGCAGACGGTACGACACCGAGCAGTGGAGGCCACCAGACGAGCGTCACCGCTAAGCAGATGGAAGCTCTCGGCGCGCTGCTGCGACTCATCGACGAACGTTACTCCTCCGGAACCGCTTCCGAGTTGGTCTATTTCAAAGGTGTTCGAGTCTCGCTCCACGTACGAAACAGCCAGTCGCCCGACGGAATACTGCTCCGCATCAGCTCGACCTACGGTGCCGAAGTTCTCGAGCTGGTCCCGGCAGTGTCCCAGCAGTTCGACGCGGAAACCTTGGACAGCTAAAGCGTCCAAGACACCATCGACCAGGCACGCGACTGGCTCGACCGCGAGGTGCGCAGGGTTGTTCCTGCAGTGCAGCAAGCCAAGGTACAACTGCTCACCAAGCAGCTCGTAGACGCTGAACAGACGCGGCAGAGCGCCAACGCCTCAGTGTGGAATCGGCCGACCACTACGGAGGCCACCGAATGACCGCCCAGGAGCGATTCGAGCTGAAGGCGACCGGGTGGGCGTTCCTCGTCTACCTGCTGATCTGGGGCGCGCTCGTCTTCTGACCGCGTGACCCCTGACACCAGTAATCCATGACGCGCCCAGCGGACCCCGCCCCCATTCGGGTACCCGCTGGGCGCGTTCGTTCACTCGGAATCCCAACGAGCGCCCACGAGGACCCGTCTCCGGAATCTGTTGTCGCCGAGTGTTTTTCTCCCTCTTGACCTCCCTCAATTCCGACTGGCCTCGACCAAAATAGTAATACTTCTCCGGCAGGGACATCACATGATTTCGTTTCCTATGAGCAACCAAGAACCTAGACACGACGAGGCCGCAGAGGCCCCGGTACAGCGACCGAAACCCGGAACTCCCGAGCATCAGGAGTGGGTCCGCGCCAAGGCTCGCGAGAGGGCTAAGAAGCGATCGCGACGGCTCATGGCCGACCCTGCAACTGCGGCCGTCGAACGCGAACGTCGTCGGCTCCGCAGCATGGAAGCGCGGCATCGCCGAGCAGTCGGAATCCTGCCTCTACCTACTGGTCAACGCGTCCCGAAAGAGCAGTGACCCCGAACAGCAGTCCGCCCCAATTGCTGGCAGGCAACCGGGGCGAACGGAGCGCGCACGTACACGCTGAACACGACAACCCCAGCGTAACACGCGCTCCTCAGAACAAATGAGGAGCAATAGTGAAATCCGCAGCACAACAAGCCAAATCAACACCCCGCCCCATAGCGCCCCCTGCTGGCCCGTTCGCTGACCACGCCCTCGCGCTGGCCGCTGACGGCTGGTCCGTCTTCCCTCTCGTCCCGCGAGACAAGATCCCCTTCGCGGGGTTTCGTTGGACCCACGAAGCGACCACCGACCGGGCGCAGATCGAACAGTGGACCCGCACCTACGGAAAGGCCAACATCGGCCTCCGTCCGGACTTGGGAATGCTCGTTGTGGACATCGACTCCGCAGCTCTCCTCGCCCCGTGGATGAACGAGCGCGGCCTCTCGTTGCCACCGACACGTGTCGTCCGCACCAATCGCGGAAGCCACTACTATTACGCGCACTCATCGGAACGTCCTCTACTGGCCACGATTCCGGGCGTGGACCTCAAGACCTCGAAGGGGTATGTCCTGGCTCCGGGGTCCGTCCACAAATCCGGCCGCATCTACCGCGTGTGGCGAGACCTCCCCATCGCCGAACTTCCGGCCGAATGGCTGGAGCATATTCAACGCCCGGAGCCGAAACCCCGTCCTCCCGTGGTCACGAGGCCAGGAGGAGCTTCCGTGGGAACACCTGGTCTTCAACTCGTCCGACTGCTCGCGGTTAAGCGGCCAGGCGACGGACGCCGCAGTTACTACCAGTGGTGCGTCGGCGCAGCGTACCGGGACTATGGCGGCTCGCCTGACCTCGTGAACCGACTCCGCGACATGGCAGTACAAATCGGACTCGACCCGGCCGACGTGGACCGAATCGCGGCCTGGACTGCGGATCAATACCCCAATACAAATGACTCTCTCCCTCCGGTCGATGGGGTCTCCAACCTGGATCGGAGCACACTCAATGCCTAAGCTCGGCGAATTCGAGGGCGACCTCAGCAGCATGAAACCGAGGATCATCGACCCCCGACTGGAAGCGTGCGTGACGCCTGCGACGCCGGCTGGGACGGCCGCTGGGACAGGTACCCGTCCCACCTCCGACAACGCTCCATCGCAGGTCAGAGCATATGAAAAAGCGAATGGGACGGGTGGGACGGGTTCGAGGGGGGTAGACCAAAAGACCCCTGATTCAGCGCCGCTCGGATCAATTCTCGATGACACCGAGAAGCTGATCCGCAGGTGGATTACCTACACCCACGAGGCCCATTACGTCACCAACGCTCTGTGGGTCGCCGCAACTCACCTCATTGACGAGTCGAACTACGCCCCGCCATTGGTTCTGAACGCTCCTCGCATGAACTCCGGCAAGACCACGGTCCAGGACATCACCCGGATGATGTCTCGAGACTCCCTCGCCGCTAGCAACGTGACAGGCGCAGCCCTGTTTCGACTGATCGACGCGAAACACCCGACGATCTTCATTGACGAGGCCGACAACTCGAACCTCGACGCGGAAGGTGGTGAGGTCTTTCGCGCCGTCATGACCTCCGGCTTCAAGCGCGGCGCGTCGTCCAACTTCATTCGTTCCGTTCAGGGCAAAGGCGACTTCGTGCCGAAGGTCTATAACGTGTTTGGGTTGGTCTGCATCGCGGGCAACGGCAAATTCGCTCCGGAAACGGTGCTGTCTCGCGGGTTCGTGATTCCGCTTCTCCCCCGCACAGCAGCCGAAGAGGCCGTCGCAGAAGAGTTTGACGAGGAATACCACGAGGGCTTGTTGGATGAAGTACGCGGACGATTCGACACCTTCGTTGCCGCAATGGAACCGGGCACAGTTCGCGGTCGAGAGGTCGAATGCACTGTTGGTGGTCGCAACGCACAGAAGTGGCGGTTTTTGCTCCGGATCGCGGACCTTGCCGGGGGCGAGTGGCCTAGACGAACACGGGAAGCCGCCGAGTACCTGTGCGGTGTCGGCAAAGAATCGAAGGAATACGCCAACGAGGCCACGTTGTTATTGCGGGATCTTCGGACGGTATTCGTCTACCTGCTCGCGACAGACGATCCGCAGAACCCCGACGCGAAACTGCGGGAAGGGATTCCGACTCGAACACTCCTGTCGTACCTGCATCAGCCCGACCACCCGGACTTCACCCGTCCACTCGTGAACTCGAAGGGCGAGTTGGTCGAACTGCCTCCGGTCGATCCGTGTTGGGCATCGAAGTCCGACGAGTTGGACGACAACCGTTTGACTCGAATTCTGCGGGAGTCCTTCGCGATTCACTCGAGCAAGAAGCGGAACATGTACCCGGACGGTAAGCAGCTCCGGGGCTACGCAGTCGCAGACTTGGTGGACCTCTTCGGCAGGTTCCTGTGACCTCCTTTTGGTCTAACCCCGGAAACCCGTCCCATACGTCCCATTTTGGTTTCTCACCCCCTCTGACCGGCCACGGAGCACTACTGAGGACCGGGACGGGTAGCCGTCCCAACGACACGTCCCAGACGCACAAAGCGTCCCCAGCGGGACGCCTGGACGGGAGCGCACTAGACGTCGATGCACTAACGCCCTCTCGCGGCTCGCTCTCGAAAGCCAAAGCGGAGGCGTTCCCACGCCGCACGGGCACCGAAACCGTCGGAACGCCCGCG
>NZ_CAIJDS010000039.1:0-70338 GCF_903819475.1 Rhodococcus sp. UFZ-B548 | reverse complement strand
TGATCAGCGACCTTTGATCAGATACCGCACAATCGCCATCCCGAGCGCGAGGCCCAACACGGTGGCCAGCGCTGCAACCAGACCGTGGCCGGTCAGTGCGACGAACACACCGGTTATGACTGCGACGACGGCAATGATCCCCGCGTCCACTCTGCTTTGACCACGTTCAGGCATGGCACTCTCTCGTGCTGTCAGGTCCGTCCGCTCCCCTCGTAGCGGACGGACCCAGCGGCAATCTGTCGAAATGCGCGAACTCTGGTGGCCTCACCGGGCTGACTTTGCGGGCGGTCCTGCGAGGCCGGCACGTCCCCCGGAGCCAACTCACATCGGTTCACGAAGTCCGTACCTTCGCAGAATATACCGATTGGTAGGTAATTACTGAGGGCTAAAGTCCCTGGTCATGGACTCATGCGACGAGTGGTCGAAAACTCGAGACGAACGAGCGCATCCGCGAGCCGAGCGTTCAATCGAGATGGCAGAGGGCCGTGGTCACGTCCAGAGGTCCATCTCGACATAGAGTGGAGACGTCTAGGACCCGAAAAGCGATCCGAGATCCAACGATCCGACTGACGACACTCTCTTCCAATCAGCGCAATACGCGGTGGTGAAGCGAGAATCCGTCAAGAGAATGGTGACTGTCGCCGGTTCGAGGGTGCTTTCGAACTCGAGGACATTCAATTCACCGTCGCCGTCGACTTTTGCCCGACCGTATATGCACGGCATATCAGCTGATACGGGTCCAGACGTCGTGTAGGTTCCCGGCAACACCTCCCACGGCACGTCGAACAGCCCATGACCGGGAATCGTTCCCGGCGCTGCTGAGGCCGCAGACGTCCCGATCATTGCCACACCGACAGCTACTGCTGCAGCGGACGCGAGCAAACTAACCTTGCGCATTTTCCCTACCTTGTTCATACCTGAACCGCAGCGGCGAGTTCGAAGGCTTGTTGATGTAAGAACCCGCGGTTCGCGCAGTTCTTCAACTAACGGTAGTAAAAGGGCACGAGTTTTGGTGAGCTACCTTTTGTGGTTCTGGCCCGATTTCCGTGACGGAGACTCCCATTGAGAAAAATAGGGAACGCCGGCGTTGCGGCTCTCGGCATGATTCGAACCTGTCATTCCAGTATTCGATCACACAACCGTATTCGAGCCGAAACGTCGACGCTCCCCTGCCGTTTGGGTGACTCAGCCTCCGAGTGAGCCCGTCGGCAGCTTCGAGAAGATGTCCCCGAGGCTTCCGGTTCCACCAGGAGTTTCCGGTTCCGTCGGATCCACCGGCTCGACGACGATGACGCCGGGCACGGTGACGGTCACGGTCTTGTCTGCAGATTCCGAAGAACTGAACTTCTTGGTACCCAAGAACTTTGCGGTGATACGATGCTCGCCCTGGTCGCGGAACGGCCAGACCAGTTCTGCATGGCCATTGGAATCGACTGTGGCGCTACCGATCTTCGTCTCGCCGTCGAAGAACTCGACCGTGCCCTCACCCGGGTTCGGGTCGATACTCGCCGCAATCTTGACGTCTTCGCCCGTCAGTGCCTCCAGTGCGACAGCGACCGTCGTCTCGGTCTGGTTGGTCGCGAATACCTCGGTAGTCGAGAGGGCGCTGCGTCCCTCGCCCGAAGCAACACAATACCCAGCGGCATTGACCCACCGGGACTCACCGAAACTCATGCTCGTGTCTTTGATCTTGATACTCGGGCTCGTCGCCCCGGCGCGCAGGTGCGTCGTCGCGTTTCCCTCGTCGGACCGAGCTTCGAGTTTCAATTCGACTGCCGGCAAACGAAAGTCCGTGTTGGCCTTGACTTGCAGCCCTTCCTTGGGCTTGTTGTCGCTGGCGCTCGGACCGTCGTTGACTGTCTTGTTGCCGGTGCCGGTAATTCGCAGGTACTCACCCGCCGGGTTCGCGTTTCCGTCTGCGCCCACCCGGAGCAGCACCGCAGTCTCGCCGGTCAAGTTCGACGACGAATCACCGACGAGGGAGTACGACACCAGGGTTGCCCCTTGCGGTAGTGCGATGTCGTACTTGATACGACCGGTGTCCGAGTCCGAACTACGCATGGTGCCCGGATGCAGTTTCACTGTGAACTGTTCGCCCGGACGCACGGACGTGGGCGCCGTGACCTCCAGGTTGTCGGAGAACGACGAATCCCAATCGGTGGCGCCGTCGACCCGGCACTTGTGTTCGAAGGAAACTGTTCGCGTCACGGTATCGGAAGCCGCTGCTACCGGAGCGGACACAGCGAGGAGTCCGGCCGCGACAGCTGGCACGACTGCGCAAACAGCCAGAGAACGGGAGTTCATATGTTGCCTTTCAAAAAGACTCGGTCATCGAGTGTTCGGTGAAGTAGGACCGTGATCACTTGCCACCGAGCGAACCTGTGGGCAGCTGCGGCAGAACGGACTCGAGGCTGCCGAGACCACCCGGAGTGCCCGGATCGGTCGGGTCGGGATCGACCGGGCCTGTTGAATCACCGGTCACCGTGAGCATGTGTGCCGCCGACGTGTACTTCGCCTCGTCGCCGGTAGCTGTGAAGACTGCAGTCACGGACTTGGTACCCGCCTTACCGAAGGTCAGATCCAGGCGGGCAATACCGCGAACCACCGGCCGCGGGTCACCGACGGGCTTGCCGTCGACCATGAACTGTACTGTTCCCGTTGCGTTTTCCGGATCGACGCGAGAAGCAAAAGACACCTTGGTACCGGTAGCGGCCGTCGTCGGTCCTTCGAGCGTCGTCACGATGTCTGCTCCAGGCTCGGGATCAACAGGTCCGAGGTCTCCGTCGATTTTCGTGGATGCCAATGCGCCGGCACCGGCGTTGAGGGGACCAGTCTCACCGTCGCGAGGAGAACAGGATGTGGGCGCCCAGATGGTTCCCGCGAGCCAGTGACTTACCTGAGGGAGGAAGGTCAAAAACGACTCCGGCCCGCCGAAAGTACCTGCAGCACCCGAAGTCCGGACATTGGTTTCGACTGCGCCGGACGGCCCGGCCTTTACGGTGATTCTGATCTTCGGAAAGACGATGTTGGTCTCGGCTCCGGACTGAGCGTTGATCGCAAGCCCGCCGTGCGCACCCGACGACGATGACGGACTGTTGCCGATCGCTTCGTTTGCGCCGGACAACCGGAGTATCGGACCGTCCGCTGCGGGAGTGCCGTCTTCGTTGACACGAATCACCGAAGCAGGTTTCCCGGCAACAACATTGCCCGGATCGGTGACCGTCGCCGAAACGAACTCCGCGTTGGTCGGAATCGGCAGATCGATCTTCAGACGCGAGATCTTCTTGACACTGGCGCCGCTCACATCGTTCGGGATCTGAACGCTACCCGGATCCACGTCGATGTCGAAGACTTGACCTGGCGCCACGACCGAAGGAGCCGAAACTCGCACCGTAGCAGGCTTTCCGTCTGACGAAGGACCGGAAAACGCACTCGGAACTGCGCGGCACGTGACCTGAAACGTTGTCGACGTGGTTTCTGCAACAGGCGCCGCGGTCGCCGGAATCACGGCCACAGCGGTTCCTCCGGCAAGGAGGCCGGTAAGGAGCGCAGCATTCAGTAGGCGTTTTGACATGATGTCCTCTCGGAACAACCTGATTGACGTTTGCCGCCGAACTGTAACGGAGCCAGCGCCCGAGTTGACCCGTTTTCAATAAACAAAAACCACACAGTAGGTAAATAATTGGTAAGGGTTACTGGTCGTCACATCTGATCGCCACCGCGAGCCTTGCCTCTCTCGATCAATCTCGCGGTTCGAGATTCACTGCGGGGAAACATAATTCGACAGGAATTCGCGCCGTAGTGAGAACTCCGTTAATACTCTACCCTTACGGGAGGGTAGAGTATGAGAACCTCGTCAGGACGGAATCTCATGGCAGTAACCATCGCTTCATCCACCAACGACAATTCGGTTCGGGCCGCGCTCCGGTCACCTCGCCGTCTCAAAACGGAAGTTTTGGCCGGACTGGTCGTCGCGTTGGCACTGATTCCCGAGGCGATCTCGTTCTCGATCATCGCCGGCGTCGATCCGCGGGTAGGACTGTTCGCGTCGTTCACGATGGCAGTGACCATCGCCGTCGTCGGCGGACGACCCGCAATGATCTCCGCAGCTACCGGCGCCGTCGCACTGGTTGTCGCTCCACTGACGCGCGAGTACGGAATCGACTACCTGATTGCGACAGTCCTTCTGGCCGGCCTGCTCCAGATCGTGTTGAGCCTCCTCGGCGTCGCCAAGCTGATGCGCTTCATCCCGCGCAGCGTCATGGTGGGATTCGTCAATGCACTGGCCATCTTGATCTTCATTGCCCAACTCCCCCACCTGATCGATGTTCCGTGGCTCGTCTACCCACTTCTGGCCGTCGCCCTACTGATACTCGTATTCCTGCCGAAACTGACCAGCGCGGTCCCGGCTCCACTGGTGGCGATCGTGTTACTGACCAGCGCCACAGTCATTTTCGCGTTCAACGTCCCCAATGTCGGCGACGAAGGCGAGCTTCCGTCGAGCCTGCCGACGCTACTGTTCCCCGACGTCCCTCTGGACATGCACACACTGTCGATCATTGCTCCGTATGCATTGGCCATGGCGCTCGTCGGCCTCCTCGAATCGTTGATGACGGCCAAGCTCGTCGACGACGTCACGGATACTCACTCGAACAAGACCCGAGAAGGGTGGGGCCAAGGCGTCGCGAACATCGTCACCGGCTTCTTCGGAGGCATGGGAGGGTGCGCGATGATCGGCCAGACCATGATCAACGTCAAGGTCTCCGGCGCTCGCACTCGAATCTCGACTTTCCTGGCGGGCGTGTTCTTGCTGATACTCGTGGTCGGCCTCGGCGATGTCGTGGCGTTGATTCCCATGGCCGCATTGGTAGCCGTCATGATCATGGTCTCGGTCGGCACTTTCGACTGGCACAGCGTCAATCCGAAGACCCTGCGCCGCATGCCGATCGGCGAGACAGTGGTCATGCTGGTCACCGTGGCGGTCACCGTCGCGACCCACAATCTTGCCTACGGCGTGATCGTCGGAGTGATCACCGCGATGGTCATCTTCGCCCGCCGCGTCGCGCATCTCACCGAAGTAATCGACGTCGCGCATCCGGACGAGGACACCCGTGTCTATGCGGTTCGAGGCGAGCTGTTCTTCGCATCCAGCAACGATCTGATCTACCAGTTCGACTATGTCGACGACCCGAAGAACATTGTCATCGATCTGTCCGAGTCTCATGTCTGGGACGCGTCGACCGTGGCGACACTGGACGCGATCACCACCAAGTACGCGGCCAGAGGCAAGAATGTCGAGATCGTGGGGCTCGACGACGCATCGGCCGAGCGCCATCTGCGCCTGTCCGGACGCCTGGGTGACGGTCACTGAGAGTATGGAAGCCCAGCGCGACGAAAGTAGGAGTGATGTCTGAGCCGGAACATGCGGTCCAGGGACAGAACATGCAGATCGGGCAGGTTGCCGAACGCACCGAACTGTCGATCAAGACGATCCGTCATTACGACGAGGTCGGTCTGGTCACTCCATCGGAGCGGACCGCCGGAGGATTCCGCTTGTACACCGAGGCGGACGTCCAACGGCTACTGGTAATCCGACGAATGAAGCCGCTCGGATTCAGTCTCGAAGAAATGAAACAACTCCTCAATTCCCTGGCAGTGCTCGGCGACGAAGCTTCGGACGCGTCAACACGAACCGCCGCAACCGAATTCGTCACCGCCTGCCATACCCGGGCGGAAGAAAGCTGCACACACTTACGTAAGCAACTCGCCTACGCCGAAGAGCTGACGGGATTGCTCGCCGACCACAGTCTGAACGGTGAACGGCATTCGTGATCTGCAAGCTGAACTAAGCTGGGTTGATGGCCCGATACTTCGACGTTCACCCGGAAAACCCGCAGCCGCGCGCGATCAGCCAGATCGTCGAAATGCTGCACAACGACGCGGTCATCGCCTATCCCACCGACTCCTGCTACGCCCTGGGTGCCCGAATGGACAATCACTCGGGCACCGATCGGATCCGCGAGATCCGTCACCTGCGGTCGGATCACCACTTCACGCTGGTCTGTGCCGACTTCGCGCAGCTCGGGCACTTCGTCCACGTCACCAACTCGGCGTTCCGGGCGGTCAAAGCGGCTACGCCTGGGCAGTACACGTTCATCCTTCCCGCCACGAAGGAAGTTCCGCGTCGACTGGCACACGCCAAGAAGAAAACCGTCGGAGTGCGTATCCCCAGCCACCCGGTAGTGCGGGCGCTCTTGCAAGAGTTGGGTGAACCGATCCTCTCCAGCACCCTTCTCCTGCCCGGCGCCGAGGAGCCGATGACGGACGGCTGGCAGATCAAGGAAGAACTCGACCACCAACTCGACGCCGTCATCGACTCGGGTGACTGCGGCACCGAGCCCACCACGGTGGTCGACTATTCCTCCGGTGCCCCCGAGATCGTGCGCGTCGGCGCGGGAGATCCTTCCCGATTCGAGTAGGCCCCGACGTCAGCTCCGCATTTTCCGAGAGCGGAAGGCCGCCGGAGAAGTCCCGAACCGTTCTTTGAAAAGTCGCGAGAAGTGGCTTGCGTCGGAGAAACACCATCGGGTGGCGATCGAGGTGATCGAACTGTTCGTGCGACGCAATTCCTCGCGTGCCCTGGCCAACCGCCGCGCCCGTACCGTCCCGTTGAACGTCTCACCGGATCGGCCGAAAACTCGCTGGACCGTCCGGGCCGAGACCGCGTGGGCGGCGGCAACAGAGGTCAACGACAACGACGGATCACACAGGTGCCCGTCGATCCAGGCATCGATCGACAAGCGCAGCGCGGCGGAACCGACAGCGTCCTCAGTTCCGATGGTCTGGCTCACCGCCCCGTCGAACAGTTCGAGGGTGGCATTTCTGGCCGCTGATACCGCGGGTTCAGGAAGTTCGGCCAACGAATCGGCCAGCATCGACAGATAGGAAACCAACAAACGTACCGACGGTGAGTCCCGTTCCAGCGCGCCGCCGAAAGCCGGCCACGCTCGACCGGAGACTTCCGCCAGGGCCGAGCGAGGAATCAGCAAATTGATCGAACGAATCGACTCCAGCACCTCGAACTCGGCCTGATTGCGCGTATCCCACAGAACTACGTCACCAGCGCCCACGAGAATCGTCTCACCTGCTCGTGTCAGCGCTTCGCGTCCTGACCGGATTGCGATCAGCACGACCCAGTCTTCTGTGGCTTCGGATACCTGAGTTGCGGTTCGCTTTCCTGTGCACGGATCGCAGCTGAGGTCGACGAGACCGAAGTCGTCCAGCGAGCGTCGCTTGATCGATGCGGCGAATCCCTCGCGGAGAATCGATCGGGATACCTGCACATCAAGGGGAATGAATTGCTCCCGCAGACGAGATTCCCACCAGTGGCCTCCCATACCGACAGGAATGCCGTCGGCAGTCTTCTCTCCAGACCGGGTGGTGACCATAACTAAGGTTATCGCAAATTCACTTCATGGATTGGCGAAACGGCGCGAAAACACCAAACCGTGGCGCGCAGATGCATGACCCAGGCCCCCGAGGGGAGACAGCATGTGTCCAGGAGCAGACGAGAAGACACTGCGCCGCGAAGCACGCTCGAAGGGAATGTCGATGAAGGCGAAGGCCGCAGTGCTGTGGGATCACAACACACCGTGGAGTGTCGAGGAGATCGAGCTCGCAGATCCGAAAGAACGTGAAGTCCTGATCAAAGTGGTTGCCAGCGGCATGTGCCACTCCGACGATCATGCTGTGACCGGTGATCTGGCAGTCCCGCTCCCCGTGATCGGTGGCCACGAAGGCGCGGGCATAGTGGAGAAAGTCGGCCCCGGCGTGCGAGACGTCGAGGTAGGCGATCACGTCGTCCTCTCCTTCATTCCCTCGTGTGGACGCTGCCGTTGGTGCGCAGTCGGACAGAGCAACCTCTGCGACCTCGGCGCCATTCTGATGGCCGGCGCACAGGTCGACGGGACGTACCGCGCGACAGCTCGCGGGCACGACGTCGGAACCTTCTCGCTTCTGGGAACTTTCGGCAACTACACGGTAGTGCCGGAAGCGTCCGTGGTGAAGATCAACAAATGGATTCCCCTCGAGAAGGCCTGCCTCGTCGGCTGCGGAGTCACCACCGGTTGGGGATCTGCCGTCAACACCGGTGAGGTCTCGCCCGGCGACTCCGTGGTCGTCGTCGGAATCGGCGGGATCGGTGGAAGTGCAATCCAGGGGGCGAAGATCGCGGGCGCGAGGCACATCGTGGCAGTCGACATCTCGCCGGACAAGAAGGCCATGGCCGAAACTCTCGGAGCGACCCACTTTGCTTCGTCGATCGACGAGGCCATGACGCTGGTCAACGAATTGACCTGGGGTGTCATGGCTGACGTCGCGATCCTGACCGTCGGGGTGGCGAGCGGCGACATGATCCAGCCAATGGTCGGGCTGATCCGCAAGGGTGGCCGCGTAGTCTTGACAGCGGTCTCACCGATGGGTGCCACTGACACACAGTTGCACCTCGCCGAAATGACCCTGTTCCAAAAACAGCTCCGCGGAAGCCTGTTCGGCGAATGCAATCCTCGCGCCGACATCCCCCGTCTACTCAACCTCTACGAAGCCGGGCTCTTGAAGCTCGACGAAATGGTCACCACCGAGTACCGCCTCGAAGACATCAACCAGGGCTACGACGACATGAAGTCGGGAAAGATCATGCGCGGAGTCATCATTCACGAACACTGATCATCGATCAGTCGCACCAGTCACGGCGTGACTGGTGCGACTGTCACGGCGTCACGATGTCGAACCACAGATCGAAGTCCTCCAGCAGCGAGATGAACGTCTCCAGTTCAGACTGATCTCCCACAGCTTTTGCCGTTCCGGCCTTGATGGATTCGGTGAGCGAGGTCGTTCCCAGATACACCTCGTTGAACACGGCACGGGTCAAGGTCAGAGTCAGGGCGGCCGAAGCATCTGCCTTGTCCGTGTCGTAATTCAGCACGCCGTTGCGCACTGTGACCAGGACGTTATCCGCAGTGTCCGACAACACGAATCGCAACGACAGGTCGACGTCGGCAGCTTTGGGACCGTCGAGGCGAACTGCCCAGAAGTCCAGCATCTGCTCGAGAGGCATCACGGCGACAACGGCCGGGCCGGTGGGGTTGTTGGACGGCATCGGTGCCAGCGGATGCCGCAATTCCATCGCTCCGACCAGGTAGAAGTTGCGCCACGTACCGTTCTCGGCTTGGTAGCCGAGTTGTTCGTACGTGTCCGCCAACAACTCTCGCGCTTTCTGGTTACTCGGATCGGCGAACACCAGATGGTTCACCAGCTCCGCTGCCCAGCGATAGTCGCCGTCGTCGAACGCCTGCTTGCCCTTGGTCAGAAGCGCATCGGGTCCGCCGACGGCTTCGACATAGCGCTTGCCGTTCTCCACCGGCGGATGAGGATTGAGGTGAGCGGGAACGCCGTCGAACCAACCGAGATAGAAGGTGTAGATCGCTTTGACGTTGTGACTGAGCGAGCCGTAGTACCCGCGGTTGTACCACTGCTTTCCGATGGCGTCGGGTACCTCGATCTGGTCGGCAATCTCTACCGGTGTCAGTCCCTTGTTGGCAAGACGCAACGTCTGATCGTGCAGATACTTGTACAGGTCTGCCTGATCCGACATCAGCTTCAAGATCTTGTCGTTGCCCCACGTGGGCCAATGATGCTGCGCGAAAATGATTTCGACGTCGGGAAAAAGTTCCATCGCCAGACGAACGTAGTGCGACCAGGCCTTGGCGTCGCGAGTTTTGGCGCCGCGCAACGTGTACAGGTTGTGCATTGTGTGCGTGACGTCCTCCGCTGACCCGAGCGCCTTGAAATCGGGTAGATAGAACAGCATTTCGGACGGCGCTTCGGTGCCCGGTGCGAGCATGAACGTCACGCGCACACCGTCGACGACTTCTTCGTGTACCGGTTCGGTGATGACGTCGGTCGGCACCGCGAACGTCGACGTGCCGTGCGACGTGGACAGTCCGAGACCACCGGAAACCTGTCCCTGCGGGCCTGGACGCAGGAATGATCCGTACATGTACATTCCGCGACGCGTCATCGCTGTGCCGGCGAGCACGTTCTCGGAGATCGCTTCCTCCGTGAAACTGTCTGGTGCATAGACTTTTACGGCACCGGACTCGATCTCTTCGTCGGTGACAAATCCTTTGACTCCGCCGAAATGGTCGCCGTGGGAGTGTGTGAAGATAATTGCCTTGACCGGGACCTTGGGGCGGTGCTGGTAGTACAACTCCAGCGCAAGAGCGGCTGTTTCCGCGGACATCAGGGTGTCACCGATGATCAACCCGGTATCGCCCTCGATGATCGTAGTGTTCGACAAGTCCTGACCGATCACCTGGTAGAGGCGATCGGCAAGCTTGAAGAGCCCGCCGCCTTTTCCCATCAAAGTGGCTTGGCGCCAGAGACTCGGGTTGACTGTGTCCGGCGCTTCGCCGTCGGCGAACCCGTAGGCGTCGTAGGAGAAGATGAACTGTCCTTTGTCACCCTTGACCAACCCGCCGTCGATGAGCGGCGCTACCAGACCTCGAGAAATCAGTTCGAAGTCGAATGTGTCATCGAACGGAAGATCACGGAGGACCTGGGCATTCGCAAGGCGAGTCGCTTCGGTAGCTGGCTTGGGGTCGAGTTCGGATGGTGTAGTCATCTTCTCTTACGCTCCTCGGGAACTCGCGGTGTCCTGTGTCTGGATACCGGTTCATCCTCGATCCCCACGCAGTCCTCGCACATCACCCGGAAGGGATGATCACGTGGTTCGTCCAGCGTTCAACAGCGCAGCAACGAACTCACGCACCAACGTCCGCTCGTCGTTCTCGTCCGCACCCGGCACCATGAGCAGTGAGAGGATCACTCGCACGATCCAGCGTGCTCGTGACGCTGTGCCTGCTCCGATTTCACCGAGCATCGCGACGCCCAGTCCGTTGATGACGTCGGATGAATTGGCAAGTTCACCTGCAAGACTCGCATCACCCGGAGTGAACCATGCAGCCAACGTCGGAGTGCTGCGCACCGCGGAGACTGCGGTGAGCATCGCCGTTTCGAGACGCTCGCTCGGATCATCGATGGTCGCTACCGATTCCGCGATCGCAGTTCCCAGCCTGCGCGCTTCGCGGTGAACGAATGCAATGTGAAGGGCCTGCCGATTCTCGAAGTACCGATACAGGGTGGCCCGGGAACATCCTGCAGCAGAGGCTATCTCCGCCATACCGACGGCGTTGACACCTTTCTCGACGAACAGTTGCGCCGCACTGTCGAGGATCTTCTCGGCTGCCGCCAAGGCGCGCCCCTCACCGAGCCAGTCGTTGCTCACGGCCGGGTCACCGACATGGGCGCTGTGAGAGGACGGCGCACGTAGTTGCCCGGCGCGTATTGCATCGCGTCGACGTCGATATGGAAATCTGGAATCCGGGAGAGCAACTCTTCCAACGCAACTCGAGCCTGCATCCGAGCTGCCGACGCCCCCAGACAGTGGTGGGCGCCATGACTGAAGGTGAGAATCTTCTGCGGTCGACGCAAGACGTCCAACTCCGCCGCGTCGGGTCCGTACTTTTCGGGATCACGATTGGCCGCACCGTACATCAACAAAACCTTACGTCCTGCCGGAATCACTTTGCCGCCCAAGGCCACATCCCGAGTCGTGGTGCGTGCCAGTCCTTGGACCGGTGAGGTGAGTCGAAGCAACTCGTCGACCGCGTCGGTGATCAACGCGGGATCGTCCAGCAGGATCTGACGCTGGTCGAGGCGTTCGGTCAGCATCGCCACCGAACCACCCAGCATTCCTGTTGTGGTGTCGTTTCCACCGGCCACCATGGTGAAGGCGAAGCCCAGAATCGACAGCAGGCCGGACATGTCGCCGTCTTCACCGAGTCCAGCGGCGAGCAGGTGCGAAATCGTGTCGTCACCCGGTTCGACCTTGCGGCGGTCGATCAGCGACGCGAAGTACATCATCAACTCACCGGTGGCGGCCTGCGCCGTCGTCGCTGCCGCGGCCACACCACCTGCCGAATTGGCAGCGACAATGGCCTCGGTCCAGCCGTCGAACTGGTCACGGTCCGATTCCGGCACACCCAGATAGTGTGCGACAACCATCGACGGCAACGGTTTGAAGAGCTCGACGACGATGTCGCCGCTGCCACGCGCTTTCAGCGCCTCGATACGTTCGACGACGAATTCGCGAACCATCGGCTCGACCGCCGATACCTGACGCGGAGTGAAACCCTTCGACACCATGCGCCGGAACTCCGACTGCACTGGCGGATCCTGCATCACGAACGGCGGATTGTCCTGCATCCCGATCTGCTCGAGCTCACCATAGACGGTGGTCAATCCCTTTGCCGACGAGTACGTCTCGTAATCACGAGCGGCGTTGTAGACGTCTTCGTGACGGGTGAGCACCCAGTAGTCGTCCTGCGGCGAGGCTTCCGGCACCACGTTGTGCACCGGGTCGTTCTCTCGCAATGCGTCGTACATGGCCCAGGGCGAACGCCAGGACTCCCCGGTGGAAGGAACAAACCGTGGCGAATGTGACACAGATGTTGTCATGACTCGACTATGAGACAAATTGATAGATGTGTCAACCTATCTCCATGTTCAATATCGAGTAACTCGCTTCCACGCAGAGCACTATCGTGTGTCGGGTGATCACGGACCCGAAGAACCACCCGAACAGCTCTGACACCGGACGCCGCGCCGTGGTTGCGGTCCTGCTCCCCCGCGAACATCTCCCCTTCATCAGAGACTGGTGCCTGCACCACATCGAGCAAGGCTGGGAGGTTGTTCTCTACGACAACACCGGTTCCGTCGGGTCCACCCGCAAGACAAGCGCATTCAGCCTCAACCGTTGGCACGGCCGCAGCGAGGACAAGAGAGGCAACTCTTACGGCGCCTTCACCCGATCGATGTCGGACAGTGAAGTTCAGGTCGCATTCCGCAAAGAACTGCACGACCTTCCGGTGACGATCGTCGACTGGCAACCGCGCGAGGAGGACGGTCGGATCGTGCACGGACAGGTAGAGGCCTACGTCGATTACGTGAGCCGGTACCGCGACACCGTCGCGTGGGCAGCATTCATCGACGCCGACGAATACCTCGAACACGCACCAGGATTGGACTGGGAGGCTCTACTTGCCGGAGTTACTCAGGCGGATTCACACCGTGTTGTTCTCGACGCTCTGGTCTACGAATCCAGGTGGACGCGCGACGGGCAACTGCGAGACGTCGAGGAATTGAAATGCCTTGGACTGCAAAGCCACGGCTGCAAGAACATCGTGAGGCTGTCGGAGATTCTGCGAGCGGACGTCCACTGGGGATGGAAGACAAGCGAACCGGACAGCCTGGTGCGGCCCGACCGATCCCTCTTCTACTTCCGCCATTACCGCGGTTCGGAGGCGGCACTCGACTTCACTCCGCTGCCGAACTTCGGACCCCAAATCCACGAAGAAGGTGTGGATGTTCCGGCGGCAATTGACGCATCACAGAATTGAATGTGCCTGCAAGACACAGACATTCAGGTACAGATAGACCTCCGGCCCGCGTCCACGAAGGCAATGCCTTCAGGACACGGGCCGAAAGGAGCGTAAAACTTGCAGATCAAGCCTTGGGTGCGGCGGTGCTGCCAGCGTTGCCAATTGCACCAGCGAACGTCGCGATAGCTGCGATGCCGGTGATGATGCCTGCGAGTCCCGCAAGGATCTTTGCGCCGTCAGCAAGGTTGCCTGCGGTGATCGGATCCATACTTCCAGTCTGTGCCATGTCTAGCTCCTCATCATGGTATTTACGCGGTCCGCGCGTACGGTGTGTAACGGCGCTCACAATATACGTAAGACAGCCGAAATTTGAAGCGGTGCCGTTGAGTGGGACGTAACTCACATCTCATCCAGCGGGAACCCACGAGTAACAATGCGCGATTCGGACAACGCTTCGGGAACCGTTGAATGACGAGCAGGAGAACAGCAGTGGGCAAGTTGGATGGAAAAGTGGCGCTGATCACTGGCGCAGGGCAAGGCGTCGGCCAGGGTGTTGCGTTTGCGCTTGCCAAGGAAGGTGCTTCCGTCGCGGTGGCGGGCCGCACTGAGTCGAAACTCGTCGTCACATGTAACGAGATCACCGAACGCGGCGGCCGTGCCGAACCGGTGCTCGTGGACATCGCCGACGCGGGTTCCATCACCGCTGCCGTGGCGCGAACCGTGGAACTGTTCGGCGGCGTCGACATCCTGATCAACAACGCCAGCCTCAACCCGCTCGGCAATGTCCTCGACCTCACTCCGGAGCGCCTTGCCGACGGATTGACTTCCGGACCCGTCGCGACGCTGCGAACCATGCAAGCCTGCT
This sequence comes from Rhodococcus sp. UFZ-B548, assembly GCF_903819475.1. Classification (NCBI taxonomy): domain Bacteria; kingdom Bacillati; phylum Actinomycetota; class Actinomycetes; order Mycobacteriales; family Nocardiaceae; genus Rhodococcus; species Rhodococcus sp. UFZ-B548. The sequence goes on along the minus strand of NZ_CAIJDS010000039.1, from coordinate 55,974 downwards.
ACCCGTTCATGAAGGAACGCGGCGGCGGGGCGATCATCAACATGGTCAGTTCCGTGGCCGTCCGTTGGGACGCCGCCGGCTACGGCGGATACGCGGCCGTGAAGGAATCCGTCCGAGCCCTCAGTCGCGCAGCAGCGTGCGAATGGGGCGTAGACGGGATCCGAGTCAACGCGGTTGCTCCTCACGCATCCTCGCCCGGGCTACAGCGTTGGGCAGATGCACGCCCGGAAGAGGCTGCCGCTTTTGTTGCCGGGATTCCGCTACGGAGGATCGGGGACTGCGAAACGGACATCGGCACCGCGGTGGCTTTCCTGGTCGGCCCGGATGCCGCGTATCTGACTGGAGCAACAATTCCGCTCGACGGTGGTCAGTCGCGCTGGGGCTGAGAGCTGGCGTCGTCGAAGGCAAGCACCGCCGACTTGGCTTCGGCGATCGGGCGGCGGAAAACGAAACCGACCAGAACGGATGCCAAAACCAGCGCGGCCAGAACAATGAGCCCGACCATCCACCACATGGTTTTCAGTATGCCCGAACCGACCTCCGCCGGACGCACACCACGGCCGTCGGAAAGCGATGACAACCGCGAAAAGTACTTGACACCAGTCAAATTCCGTTTTGCCCGTTTCCCGAGCTTCCCGATAATCCGTGATCGAGGACACAGTTTCGGATACCGAACCGGGACGAGAGCGTGACTGGAACCGCGCCTCGGTGCATCCTGTCAGGTATGGAATCCGCTGTTTCGGCCGAACCCGCCGACGGAAGCACCCTCACACACCCGTGGGGCGGGACAAGCAACATCACCGACCTCGGCGGTGATGTTCACTGGATCGACTTCGGCGGTCCCAGCGGAGCGCCGCCCATCGTGCTCGTTCACGGTCTGGGCGGCTCGCACCTGAACTGGGTGCGGGTGGCACCGACGCTGGCGGCGCGCACGCGTGTGTACGCACTGGACCTCGCCGGATTCGGACTCACCTCTGCCCGTGGGCGGCACACCGGCGTCGACGCCAACGCAGCACTCCTGAATCGCTTTCTCGAGACAGTAGTAGGTGAACCTGCCGTCCTGTTCGGCAATTCGATGGGGGGAATGGTCTCGGCAATCTCGACCCATGCCAATCCCGAATCAGTTGCCGGCCTGGTGCTGGTGGATCCGGCGCTCCCCCTGCCCGTCCAACTTCCCGACCTGACTGTCGCCGCCCAATTCGCGCTCTACTCGATGCCGTACGTCGGAGAGCAGGTTCTCGGCTTCGGACGTCGGAAGATGTCAGACCGGCAGTTGGCCGCTCAGATGACCAGATTGTGTTTTGCCGATCCGACGCGAGCCGATCCCGCAGTCCTCGACGCTGGCGCCGCCTTGACGGCGATTCGCCGCAACGAACCCACCCAGGATGCCGAATTCCTCCAGGCAGCACGGTCATTGCTGATGACTCTCGCCCGTCCGGCTTCGTATCGAAAGACCCTGCGAGAGATCACGACTCCGACACTCCTGATGCACGGCGACCGCGATCGGTTGGTCCCGGTCGAGGCTGCACGGGCAGCTGCTACCGCACATCCACACTGGACCACCATCATTCTCGGCGACACCGGCCACACCCCACAGTTGGAGATTCCGGACGAGTTTTCACGTCACGCGCTCGCATGGCTCGATCGCACGGGGCTGATCACGAGCTGACACGTACCGGCACCACACCCGTTGAACGGCCTTGTCGATCGAGCAAGTGCCCCATCAACTTCGGCGTATCAAGGACGATTCGGCGATCGACTACGTCGGCAGGTCCGGCCCACCGGTAAGCGCGAACGGTCAAATACTCCAAAGCTCTCGAGCCCTGGGAATGTGTCGGGGTACGCGCGTAGCGTGAGATTCGCGCCTTCCTCGGCCAAGCATTTGCGCGACCCGTACTTGTGTATCCGTTTCGGTAAAGGAGAGTTTCAGATGCCCGCACGCACAGCGCTCGACGGAACACCCTGTTGGATCGACCTCACCAGCTCCGATACCGAGGTCGCCAAATCCTTCTACACCAACGTGTTCGGTTGGCAGACTGACACAAACGACGACCCGCAGTACGGCGGCTACGCGATCTTCAGCAAAGACGGGCAGCCCATCGCCGGGCTCGGAGCTCAGCAGGAGGGAAACCCGTACGGCAACGTCTGGACCACCTACATCTCCTCGACTGATGCGGCAACGTCGGCGTCCAAGGCCGAAGCCGCGGGCGGAATGATCATGATGCCGTCGATGCAGGTCGGTCCCCAGGGCAGCATGGCGATCGTGGGCGATCCTGCCGGTGCAGTCGTCGGTATCTGGCAGGCAGATCAGCACCACGGCTTCGGTCTGGTCGGCGAGGCCGGAGCGCCGGTGTGGCACGAGACTTTGTCCAAGAACTACGCCGCGGTCCTGCCGTTCTACACCGACGTGTTCGGCTGGACTTACGAGTCCATCGGCGACAGCGACGAGTTCCGGTACTCACAGGCCAAGCAGGGCGACACCGTCGTCGCCGGTTTGATGGATGCCAGCTCGTTCCTCCCGGCAGAGGTGCCGTCGTTCTGGCAGGTGTACTTCGGGGCGGACGACACCGACGCGGCCGTCGCCAAGGTCGTCGAATTCGGCGGCAGCGTCTTGCGCGATCCCGAGGACACGCCCTTCGGCCGTCTCGCGTCGGTGGCCGATCCACTCGGTGCCAAGTTCCAGATCTCCACGATCATGGAGTGAATCTCCGCGCAGAGGCCGCACCGGCCCGCGGTCTCTGCGCGCTGATCATCTGGAAAGTCCCGATTTGACCGCACGGATTTGAACACTCGCCCAGAAGGTATGCAGTTTTCTGCGTCCAACGCCTAATCTCATGGGATGCCCGCCCCCGCCCCTCTCCTCGATGTGTACTCGCAGCCGACTCTGTCGACGCTTGCGCCGTCGGTACTCGCTTCTCTCGGAGTGAGCGGCGAAGCGAACCGTCTCGATCTACAGCCCAGCCAGAAGACTGTAATTCTGCTGGTAGACGGGATGGGCGCGAACTTGCTCGCCCGCAACGCCGAACACGCACCATTCCTGAACTCACTGATCGGAACGCCCATACGGGCAGGATTCCCCACGACGACGGCCACCAGCATCGTCTCGTTGGGGACCGGGCTGCCCTCGGGGGCGCACGGAATCACCGGTTACCAGTCTTACGTCGAAGAAGCCGATTCGGTGTTCAACTGGCTGGGTTGGCACAGCGCGGGCAAGAAGGAATCTCAGACCGACTCCATCGTCCCGGAGACCCTGCAGCCGCAGGCCACGACCTTCGATCGTGCCGCGGCCGCCGGCATCACCGTCACTACCGTCGTTCCGTCCAAATTCGACGGCAGCGGCCTCACCCGGGCGGGAATGCGCGGCGCCCAGTTCGCCGGAATCCAGGCATACGGAGACCTCCTCGCTCGCACCGTGGCCGCGTCGAAATCTGCCGACCGTACGTTCACGTACTGCTACATCAGCGAGATCGATGCACTCGGCCACGTCTACGGCCCCGAGTCCGAGCCGTGGATTTTCCAACTGATGCTTGTCGATCGACTGGTCGAGCAACTCGCCGCCGCTCTCGGTCCGGACGTGAGATTGCTGGTGACGGCTGATCACGGAATGGTCGATGTGTCGGACGAGAACAAGATCGACTTCGACAACACTCCGATTCTGTCCAAAGATGTACTCGCTCTTGCCGGTGAACCTAGATGTCGTCACATCCACACCCGAGAAGGCGCTGCACAAGATGTTGCGGACCGCTGGCGCGCCGAACTGGGTGACCGCATGTGGATCGGGACGAGATCCGAGGGCATAGTCGCAGGATTGTTCGGGCCTGCAGTGCATTCCGAGTATCACGGCCGGATCGGTGATGTCATCGCCATTGCGTCCGGGGACGTGGCCGTCGTACGTCGATCTGTCGAATCGGGACTGTCCGGCCTCCGTGGACAGCACGGCGCCCTCACTCCGGACGAACTGCTGGTACCGCTCTTGTCCTCAGGACAGCAGTAGGGCCCGAGCCCGGCGAATCTCGGGAACACCGACGACCTTGCATGCGCCCAACAGGACGACTGCACCGACGGCCGCACCCGCCGACAATGAAATAACAGCAGCAAGCCTGGGCTCGGGAACTCGGTTCTGAACCGCCACCACCAAAGCGAGCGCACAACCACCTGCCAGAATTGCCGCTGCCGAAATCCTTCCGACGGTGGCCTGCACGCGACGGAATCCCAACAGCCCGTATCGCTTTCGAAGCAGGATGTGGCCGAGCGCCGCTCCGCACACGTAGGAGAACGAGCCCGCCGCACAGACGGCCAGGACCAGCGTTTCGTCACTCGCGGACAGTGACGCAAGTAGAACGAGCGCTGTTTTGGCTATCACCATCACCATGGCGATCACCGCGGGAGTTCGGGTGTTGTTGTCGGCGTAGAACACTCGAAGCTGAAGCATGACCATCGCAAAAGGCACCAGCCCGAATGCACTGACCGCAACGGCCGTCCCGATCAACCGGGCACTGCTGCCGTCGACCCGGCCGAAGAAGATCAAGGTGGTCAACGAGGGGCCGAACACCATGAGCGCCACCGTCACCGGAATCAGCGCCACCACCGAATACCGGGCTCCCCGGCCGAGATCGGATACGACGCCGACGTCGTCACCCGCAGCAACCGACCTGGCGATCCGCGGCATCAGCACCGTCAACAACGACACACCGAGAATGCCGTACGCCACTTGAAACAGCAGATCCGCGTGCGTGTACATCGAGTAGACGTGACGGGAGAGAGTGACCTTCATCGTCACCCACACACCGATCTGACCGGCGACGACGTACACAAGTACCCAACCGAGCAACGGCGCCCCGACGCGCACCGGGCGCCAGGTGTGCGGTACGACCCGCACGCGAAGGCGCCACCGAAACCCGTTGCGGTGCAGCGCTCGAGCAACGACGGCGGTTTGCGCCACGATCCCGAGCAGAGTGCCGATACCGATCACCAGGACCTGCGCGGTGGTCATCGACTCGGGAGTCAGAGCCACCGGCCCCGGGATACACAGGAAGACCGCGACCGTCACCAGAAGGACGACGTTGTTGATCACCGGCGCCCAGGCCGGCGCGCCGAACACTGATCGAACACTGAGTACTGCCGTCATCATCGCCGTGACGCCGTAGAAGAAGATCTCCGGCAGAAGCAAGTACGCGAAGAGCGTCGTCAACTCTCGTTGAGCCGGATCATCGATCACGGCCGAGACCAGAGGCGGCGCGCACACCACCGCCACTACCGTCACGAGCGCAAGAGCAAGCGCTCCGACGGTGAGAACGCGCTGCGTCTGCTCTCGTTCGAGCGTCCGCCCACGACTTCGCTGCCGTGTCAGATACGGAAGCAGAACGCTGGCGAGAATCCCGCCGAGGAGGAGCTGATAGACCATGTTCGGGAAACTGTTGGCCGCGTTGTACGCATCACTGACCAGGGCGATGCCGAGGACCGCGGCAAGGGCAAGGGTGCGGACGAAGCCGGTGATCCGGCTGACCGTGCTGGCGAGCGCCACTTGCCCGCCCATCTTCGCCAAGCTGCCGCCCGTCACACCCGTACGTTCGGACTCCCCCATACTCTCGACCATCTCGCCAGGGTGCCACATCGCAGGGTTCGACGAGCCAGACGGAAACGGAAGAGCGCCCCGAACCGTGGGGTTCGAGGCGCTCGTCACGAGAGAAGATCAGGCTGATTCCGCTCCAGCCAACGGCGGCATGACGACAACCTGGCCGGCGAAGGACAGACCCGCACCGAAGGCGAGAAGCAATGCCTTGTCGCCCGGCTTGCACTGGCCGTCGCGCAGCATCTGCTCCATGGCGAGCGGGATCGAGGCCGCGGACGTGTTGCCCGTCTCGGCGATGTCGTTGGAGACGGGGAAGCCCTCGGGCAGCTTCATGCTGCGAGCGATGACCTCGTTGATGCGCTGGTTTGCCTGGTGTGGCACAAAAGCGTCGATGTCCTCGATACCCAGCCCCGACTTCTCCAGGGTGCGAGTGGCGACCTTGCCCATCTCGAAGGCAGCCCAGCGGAACACCGCGGTACCGGCCATCTTGATCCACGGCCGAGGTCCGGTCGGGTTCTTGGTGTAGTCGAGCCAGCTCGGCTCCTGAACGATGGCGTCGGACTGGCTGCCGTCCGAACCCCACTCGACCGGGCCGATTCCGACGGTATCGCTCGGGCCGACGACAACTGCGCCTGCGCCGTCACCGAAGATGAAGCGAACGCTGCGATCGGTGGGCTCGGTGGCCTCGCTCATCAACTCGACGCCGACGACGAGTACGTGATCAACCGTGCCGCCGCGAACGAGGTCGCTGGCCACGGCAAGGGCGGTACAGAAACCGGCGCAGCCTGCCGCGACGTCGAATGCAGCAGGACCCTTGATGCCGAGCTCGTGGGCGACGATGGACGCAGCCTGAGGAGTCTGCAGGTCCCACGTCGACGTCGCGATGATCACGGCGCCGATCTGCTCGGGAGCAATGCCGCTGACGTCCAGTGCTTTACGGGCCGCGCTGATCGACATCGCGAGGATGCCTTCACCTTCGCCGGAGAACCGGCGCGACTTGATACCCGATCGCGTCTGGATCCACTCGTCGGTGGAATCGATCAGCTCGCAGATCTCGTCGTTGGTCACGACTCGCTCCGGGCGGTGAACGCCGAGCCCGAGAAGGACGGACTGCCGACCTCCGGCCACACTGGCAATCGGCTTACCCATTGATCGATCTCCTCGTTGGTTTCTGGTGATGACGCGCATTCGACATCACACGTTACGTACAGGACATAAGCCCCTGCCTCTCAGGTCACCGTTCGATCACGGCAACAACATGAGGCTGGCTCACATTACGCTTCGGTCAGGTATGTAGTCCAGATCCACGATCAGGCGCGTAAATGAGCTAGAACTGCCAAAACACGACGATGCCCGCTTTCGGAAGCCGACAGGCCGAGTTTTGCGAAGATATTTCCTATGTGCTTGCTCACAGCAGTGTCGCTGACGACCAGTTTCCTGGCGATTTCCTGATTTCCCAGCCCCTCCGCCATCAGTCCGAGAACCTCGGACTCGCGTGGGGTCAGTGATCTGATCGGATCGTCGGCGCGTCGACGGCTCATCAGTTGGGATACGACCTCGGGATCCATCACGGTTCCGCCGTCGACGACCCGGTTCAATGCGTCCACGAACTCGGCTACCTTGCCGACCCGTTCCTTGAGCAGGTACCCGACCCCGCCGGCGCCTCCTGCCAACAATTCACCGGCGTAGCGATCCTCGACGTACGCGGAAAGGACCAGGACGGGAAAGCCCGGGCGAAGCTTGCGCACCTCGATCGCCGCTCGAAGCCCCTCGTTGGTGAAAGTAGGAGGCATCCGGACGTCGAGCACCGCGGCGTCGGGGGCGGTCTCCTCGAACACCGTGAGGAACTGTGCGGCGTCGGAGACGGCAGACACCTCGAAGCCCTCTCCGCGGAGCAGCAGTGCCAGCCCCTCTCGCAGGAGAGCGTCGTCCTCGGCAATCAGAATCCGCACGGTAGTTCCACCCTCATCGTTGTCGGTCCACCCTCCGGGCTCTCCAATACTGCGGTTCCTTCGAAAGCCTCGACCCGGCGTCGGATACCCGCCACGCCGCCGCCCGGGCGTTCGTTCGCGCCGCCCTGACCATCGTCGATCACGTCGATGAGCATCGTCTCACCCAACGAGTCGTCCGACGCCTCCGTCCGTGCCGTGACGGTGACACTGCGCGCTCCGCTGTGTTTTGCGACGTTGGTCAAGGCCTCGGCGACGACGAAGTACGCAGCAGCCTCGACGGCAGCCGGGGCACGGCGGAGTTCGTCGATCTCGAGTACGCAGGGCACGGCGGAGCGCCCGGCGAGCGCGGAGATCGCGCCCTCCAGACCCAACTCGTCGAGGATCGGCGGGTAGATGTCGTGCACCAACGTCCGGAGTTCGCTCAACGCCTCGGTGGCCGCATCCTGGGCCCGATGCAGTTGTGGCAGAGCCTGGTCCGGATTGTTCTGCAACGACCGCTCGGCCATCCCCAACATCATCACCACCGCGACCAGACGGTTCTGCGCGCCGTCGTGCAGATCCCGCTCGATGCGCTTGAGTTCGGCCGAATGTGCGTCGAGCGCCGCAGCGCGGCTGGCCGTCAGGGCGGTGACGCGCTTCGAGAGGTCCGAACGCGTGTCCGGCGCAAGCAAAGTCGTGGTCGACCAGCTGATCCACTTCGCCATCGCGGGGACCAACCACCACGCGATCAGGAGGTACAGGATGCCGATCAACGGCATTCCGGCAGCGCCCAACCACGACGTCACGGGGTACGGATTGTTGACGGGTTCACCGGCGGGCATCTGCTGCCAGTACAGCGGGACGGCAATCGAATTGAGTGCACCGAGTGGCAGAGCAATGGTCAGCATCGCCGCGACGAAAGCCCCCAGACCATGAATCGACAGCCAGGCCGCGTCGCGCCTGGTCGACTGATCGGTGAGGAACCGGCGCCAATCCCCGAAGGTCGGATTGCTTGGCATCGGTGGGTATCGCTGCAGAACAGGGCGTCCGGTGTACGCAGCCGTTCTCTTGCGGGCCAGACCCGCCCACCACCGGAGCACCCGCACGTACGACGGCAACAGCAACCAGCCGACGATCAGAATCGAGAGCGACAGCAGAATGAGACCGACCATCAGCAAGAACAGGGAGACCACGGCTGCCGCACCCTCGACGAGCACGTACACCGCAGCCCTGGTTCTCTTCTTCACTGCCCCAGCATGCCGCACCTGATGCCGCGATCCACTACAGCTGGCTACACCATTGATTCGGGACCCTGCTGGATGTCGACGAATGCCGAATCTCCATAGCGTTCATCCCATGAAGAATCGACACTCGGTCCTCGCCCCGCCGGCCCCTGGTGCCACGGCCGCCCGAACATCCGCCGTGCGACTCGAAGGCGTCAGCAAGATCTACGGCAACGGCCGCGGCGCCGTGACCGCCCTCGACAACATCAGCCTCACCTTGCCGCGCAGCACCTTCACCGCCGTGATGGGCCCGTCCGGATCGGGCAAGAGCACTTTCCTGCACTGCGCCGCAGGGCTCGATCGACCGAGCAGCGGATCGGTGTGGCTGGGCGACACCGAGATCTCACAGCTGAAGCCGAAGGCCCGCAGCATCTTCCGTCGCGATCACATCGGTTTCGTCTTCCAGGCCTACAACCTGCTCGGCGCTCTCGACGTCGAGCAGAACGTCACGCTCCCCCTACTCCTCGCCGGACGACGAGCCGACAAGCAGTACCTGACCTTCGTCCTCGAATCCGTCGGACTCGGATCGCACCGCAAGCGCAAACCCTCCGAACTGTCCGGCGGTCAGCAGCAACGCGTCGCCATCGCGCGCGCCCTCGTCACTCACCCCGACGCACTCTTTGCCGACGAGCCGACCGGCGCCCTCGACTCCCGCAGCGCCAAGCAGGTTCTGGAGTTGTTGCGCCGGACAGCCGCCGAGTTCGATCAGACCATCGTCATGGTCACGCACGACCCGGTGGCCGCGTCGTACGCCGATCGTGTGCTGTTCCTCGCCGACGGGAAACTGGTAGGGCACATCGACCGCCCGACGCCGCAGCAGATCGCCGAGCGCATGACACACCTCGGGGACTGGTGATGATGAAAGCGCACACCTTTGCGCACCTGAAAGCGCATCGCTCCGGTTTCGTCGCCGTGTTCGTCTCCGTATTCTGCGCAGCGCTCCTCACCTGCGGTCTGGGTGTGCTCCTGGAATCGGGAGTGCGAGGCGGAGTCTCACCACATCTCTACGCCGGTGCCGACGCCGTCGTGAGTGCACCACAGGCGCTCGAGGTCAAGGAAGACGCCGATCAGCCTTTTGCCGAGCGAGTTCTCCTCGACGGCGATACCGTCCGCAAGCTCGATGCCCTCGATGTCACGGTGATTCCCGACATCTCCGTCCCCGTCAGCACCGCCGAGGGCGTCGTACTCGACGCACATCCTTGGAACACAGCACAATTGGCGCCGTACTCGCTCACCGAGGGGCGCGCTCCGCAGAGCCGAGACGAGGTGGTCTCGACCACGGGCGCCGCTCTCGGCGAGCAAATCACGCTGGCTCACGGCGCGATAGCTGACGAGTACACCGTCGTCGGCACAGCTGATTCGGCGTCGGCGCCGTCACCCGACCGTCCGGCACTCGTCTTCCTCTACGACGCAGAGGCCGAACGGTTGTGGCCGCACCAGAACGCTGTCACCGCAGTCGGATTGATCACTCCCGCAGGCGTGGATGCTGCCGCTCTCGCCCGCGATGCACTCGCCGGAACCGGCGCGGAGGTCTCGACCGGCACTGCGCGCGGAGGCATCGAATTCCTCGACGCCGGTGCTGCGCGGACCCAGTTGATCGTGCTCTGCGCGTCGTTTGCCGGTCTCGCGTTGATGGTCAGTATGTTCGTCGTTTCCAGCACGCTGTCGCTCTCGATCAACGCCAGACGCCGAGAGTTCGCTCTGTTGCGGGCAATCGGGGCCACCACGCGACAAGTCCACGTCATGATCGGACGTGAAGTGCTGCTCGTCGCGGCGGCTGCGGCGGCTCTCGGCGCGGTGCCCGGATACCTGCTCGCCCGATTCCTGGGTGCACAGTTTGCCGACGCCGGGGTCATGCCCACCGATTTCGCGTTGGCGTACAGCCCGCTTCCGGCGATCGCGGCATTCCTGATCTGCGTACTCACTGCCCGCGCGGCAGCGGCGATCGCGGCACGACGACCGGCGAAGCTCGACCCCGTCGAAGCGCTTCGCGAATCCGAAAGCGGCCCGGCGAAACTGAGCCGCGGACGCATCGTCACCGGGCTGATCTTCGGCGCCGCCGGCCTCAGCGCGTGCGTGCTCCCCGCTTTCCTGCCCGGCAGCGTGGCAGCCGCTGGAGCCGGTTCGAGCGCACTGTTGTTGATCTTCTCGGTCGCGCTGCTCGGCCCCTTGTTGGTGCGCGGCATCATCAAGGTGATCGGCGGTCCACTGCGCCGTAGTGGGTCGGCGTCCAAAGTTCTCGCTGCCGCCAACGCCGAATCCAATTCGAGACGGCTCTCGTCGGCGGTTGTTCCATTGGCTCTCGCAATCGCACTGGGCTCGGTGCAGTTCTTCAGCCAGAGCACCGTCGCCGCCGAGGCGACCAACCAGTCGATCAAGGGCGTCACCGCCGACCTGATCGTCGGCGCGCCGGCCGGCATCGCTCCTTCGCTCCTCGACTCGATCGCATCGGTGCCCGGAGTGAGTGCGGCAAACCCAGTGGTCCGCAGTCAAGTCCTGCCGGTACCCAGCGGTGAGGAAGGCGGCTCAGCCGACAGCGCGATCGCTGCCCAGGGCATCGACGCCGCCAGCGCCGACGCGACCCTCGATCTCGCGGTGACCGAGGGCGACCTGAGCGCTCTGACCGGCGATACCGTTGCCGTGAGCGAAGACGGCGCCTTCACACTCGGAGCCAAGGTAGGTCAGCGCGTCGACCTCTATCTAGGGGACGGCACACTGGTGCATCCGATGGTCGTCGCAAAATATGGTCGCGGCCTCGGATTCGGGGACGTGACCATGCCGATCCAGACTTTGCGTCAGCACTCCACCGACGCTCTGATCGACACCGTTCTGGTTGCTGCCGAACCCGGACGGTCGGCCGAAGTCCAGCAGTCGTTGCGCTCGTTCCCCTCGATCGCCGCGATGAACCAGGACCAGTTCGGGGCCGCGGGCGAAGATCAGCGTCGTATGCAGTCCTGGGTCAGCATCCTCGCCGTACTCGTCCTGCTCGGCTATCTCGCAGTCGCCGTCGTGAACACCCTGGTCGCCGCCACTGCCGAGCGTTCCCGCGAGTTCGCGCTCCTTCAACTGGTGGGCTCGCGGACGAGGCAGGTCCGCGCAATGATGCGCATCGAGTCGTTGATGGTGGTGGGAATCGCCGTCGTGGTCGGATCACTGATCGCCCTGCCGCCTCTGATGGGTATCGCCGTAGCGGTGTCCGGGCAGCCGATCCCGGCGATTTCACCGGCGATCTACGGTTCCATCGTCGCGGTGACCGCTGTTCTGGGATTTGTCTCCATCGCGATCCCGACGCGCGCCGCCCTTCGCAAGAACCCGATGGACGGAGTGCGTAACCACTGAGTGGCACTACCGTCGTCATCTATGGATGCGGCGGCCTGGGACAAGAAGTACGAAGAAACCGAGCTCGTCTGGGGCGCTCCTCCCAACGAACTGCTGGTGGAATACGCGACGGCCCTCCCCCACGGCCAGGCACTCGACCTGGCGTGCGGCGAGGGCCGTAACGCGTTGTGGCTCGCGACCCGCGGTTGGGAGGTCACCGGCATCGACTACTCGGCCGTCGCGATCGAGAAAGCCCGCACGATCGCGGCCCGCTCACCTCGATCGGTTCTCGACCGGCTCGACTACCGATGCGGCGACGTCACCGTCGCGGATTACGCCTCAAGGAACGGGCAGGGATACGACTTGGCCCTGCTTCTTTACCTTCATCTGCCCGCACCACAACGCACCCTGGTTGTGAACCGTGCCATAAATTCTCTGAAACCTGATGGAATCCTCATGATTTTGGGGCACGACCGAAGCAACATCGACTACGGCGTCGGCGGACCGAAAGATCCCGAAATCCTTTACACACCAGAAGAATTGATGCAGGAGTTCCAAGGAAGGCTCGAGTTCGAGATCGCCGGAAATCCGCACAGACACACCGAAACGGGAATCGCGGTCGACGCGCTTGTCATCGGACGCAAATCCGGTGTTGGCAATGCAAAGAACGGCTAGTAACATGTATTAAGTTACCGACGAGTAATAAACTTCGGGCGGTACTAGGAGTGCTGGACCGCACCACCTCACTGGGAGAAGCAGAAGACATGGGCCATTACAAGAGCAACGTTCGGGACCTGGAGTTCAACCTCTTCGAGGTTCTCGGACTGGAGAAGCCACTGAGCGAAGGCGCTTGGGGCGACCTGGATGCCGACACTGTCCGCAACATGCTGGCAGAGGTCGCACGCCTGGCCGAGGGACCGCTTGGCGAATCTTTCGCCGATGCGGACCGCAACCCCCCTGTCTTCGATCCCGAGACGCACACCGTTGCACTTCCGGAATCCTTCAAGAAGTCGTTCAAGGCTCTGTGGGATGCCGAGTGGTACCGCATGGGACTGAGCGAAGAGGTCGGCGGCGTGCCGGTTCCCCGCTCGGTCGTGTGGGCCATCGGTGAGCTGATCCTGGGCGCACAGCCTGCAGCGCACATGTACCAGGCCGGACCCGCCTTCGCGGACGTGCTGTTCAACAACGGCACCGAAGAGCAGAAGAAGTGGGCAGCAACCATCGTCGAACGCGGATGGGGCGCCACGATGGTCCTCACCGAGCCCGACGCCGGCTCCGACGTCGGTGCCGGACGCACCAAGGCGATCAAGCAGGACGACGGCTCCTGGCACATCGAGGGCGTCAAGCGCTTCATCACCTCGGCCGACTCGGACGACCTGTTCGAGAACATCTTCCACCTCGTTCTCGCTCGCCCCGAAGGCGCCGGACCCGGCACCAAGGGCCTGAGCCTGTTCTTCGTCCCGAAGACGCACTTCAACTTCGAGACCGAAGAGTTCGGCGAGCGTAACGGCGTCTTCGTCACCAACGTCGAGCACAAGATGGGCCTGAAGGTCTCCGCCACATGTGAGGTCACCTTCGGTGGCCACGGCATCCCCGCACAGGGCTGGCTGGTCGGCGAGGTCCACAACGGCATCGCCCAGATGTTCGACGTCATCGAGCACGCTCGAATGATGGTCGGCACCAAGGCAATCGCCACCCTCTCCACCGGTTACCTCAACGCTCTCGATTACGCCAAGCAGCGCGTTCAGGGTGCTGACCTGACCCAGATGACCAACAAGGCAGCACCGCGCGTGACCATCACGCACCACCCCGACGTGCGTCGCAGCCTGGCAATGCAGAAGGCATACGCCGAAGGCCTGCGCGCGGTGTACCTCTACACCGCAGCACACCAGGACGAGGTTGTCGCCCAGCTCGTCTCGGGCGCAGACAAGGACACCGCGTTCCGCGTCAACGACCTGCTGCTCCCGATCGTCAAGGGCGTCGGCTCCGAGCGTGCGTACCAGTACCTGACGGACAGCCTGCAGACCCTCGGTGGCTCCGGCTTCCTGCAGGACTACCCGATCGAGCAGTACATCCGCGACTCCAAGATCGACTCGCTGTACGAAGGCACCACGGCCATCCAGGCTCAGGACTTCTTCTTCCGCAAGATCGCTCGTGACCGCGGCGTCGCCCTCGCTCACGTTGCCGGACAGATCAAGACCTTCATCGACAGCGAAGCCGGCAACGGTCGCCTGAAGGCGGAGCGCGCACTGCTCGCCACCGCACTCGAAGACGTCCAGGCCATGGCTGCCACGCTCACCGGCTTCCTCATGGGAGCTCAGGAGCAGCCCACCGAGCTGTACAAGGTCGGCCTCGGCTCCGTCCGCTTCCTGATGTCCGTCGGCGACCTGCTCATCGGCTGGCAGCTCCTCCGCCAGTCCGAGATCGCTCTCGCAGCACTCGACAACGGCGCTTCCGACAAGGACAAGGGCTTCTACGAGGGCAAGGTCGCCATCGCGTCCTTCTTCACCAAGAACGTCCTGCCCGAGCTCACCGCTTCACGCGAGATCATCGCGAACACCGAGAACGACATCATGGAGATCGACGAAGCAGCATTCTGATTCGTTCCTGATTCATGAAAAGTGCCGGTCCCGAGAATGTTTCGGGACCGGCATTTTCATGCTCGGCAGTCAAGGCAATCTGTGGTCATCTGCGCTCGACGGTCGGGCAACTGATCTGTGCGGACAGTACGGACGTCGTCGGTTGTTCGCCGGGCCGTGCCGCCGTTCCTACCAGGGAAAGCGCCACGCGCCTGCGGTCCGGAGAACTGACTATTTCGATGGAATTGTCGACGCCGCCGCCGAAGGACACGAACTGTCCGCTCTGATCCGAGAACATCATCGTCGCCCCGGACTGACCTGGTTCCGGGTTTTCGTTCACGTAGACCTGCAACTGGAAATCACGCCCCGGATATTCGCCGCCGCCGTCGTACTCGTAGAAGGAACTCGTGTGCACCTCGTAGGCCCACTGACGGTGACCGGCGGGCAGCGAATCCGCCCAGTTGTGCTCGAAACACGTGACGGATCCGGGCAGCGAGACATTGGCTGCGCCGCTCCACCCACCGGACAGGGTGATGGCTCCGTATGGCGCTGCTTCGGACTCGTGCCGATCGGAAGGCAAGGGCGGAACGGTCAAGGGTCCGACATTGCGACCGGTGAACTCGAAAAGCCTCTCGCTCGACACGAACGGGGGCGACTCGCGCTCACCGCCACAGGAGACAACTGACAGGGCGGCCATGACCAGTAACGCGCACATACCGCGTCTACGAACCGGCACCTCGACACCCCCTGCCCGTTTCCAACAGAATACATACCGTTCGGTCTCCAAGTTACCGATCGTGTCCGACACATCCCATTCGTGGGACCGCTCACCCGCTACCGATGTGATTGGGTGAGCACGAACGTCCACTGAACCAGCACTCGGTTCTTTCGAAGGCCGAGTAGATCAACAGACAGGTGATCATCGTGGTCGCACCAGAGCACGCACAACTCGATTACGCCCCTGAACTGGCATTGACCGCCACGGACTTGGCGCTCGACGGCCCATGGGGGCCGGTGTTCGGACCCGTCAATCTCGAGATTCGTGCAGGCGGTGTGACCATCCTCGAAGGCTCCGCCGGTTCAGGACGTACGTCCTTACTTCTGACACTCAGCGGACGAATGAAAGCCAGTTCCGGATCACTGTCCGTCTTCGGTCGAACGCGTCCCCGAGAGATCTTCGAGATCGCCGGGGTCGCCGGGTTCGAGGACATCGACGAGCTTGCCGAGTCCGTCACCGTCCGAGATCTGATCACCGAACAAATTCGCTGGGATGCGCCCTGGTACAAGCTCATCGGACGTGCCGGAGACCGCGAACTCGAAGCGGTGTGCGCTCCCGTCTTCGGCGATCATCCCTTACCTGCGCTCGGCCGGTACGTCAGCGATCTCGGGGAACTCGAGGCGACCCTGCTGCGTATCGCCGTCGCGAACACGAAGAAGCCGGCCCTGCTCGTCGTCGACGATCTCGAACAGGTGCGGCGCGACTCCGAACGCGCGTACCTCGTCGAGCGACTCGTCGAGATGGGGAGCTACCAGACCATCATCGCGTCGACCGTCAACCCGCTGCCCGACGGATCACCCATCGATGCCGTCGCCCTGCTCCAAGAAGTCACCAATCCCGACCAAGAAGGGGCGAGGTAACCGCGATGCTCGCTGGAATGTCTCTCGGAACCGAACTCAAGCGGTTCTCCCGCGGCGCGATGCCCAGGATCGCACTCGTCACCATCATCTTGATGCCACTGCTGTACGGCGCAATGTACCTGTGGGCCTTCTGGAATCCGTTCGGTGAGGTCAACAAGGTCCCCGTCGCACTGGTCAACACCGACCGCGGTGCAATGGTGCAGGGTCAAGAGCTCAAGGCTGGCGACGAAGTAAGCCAAGCACTTCTCGATTCCGGTGAGCTCGATCTCCACCTGGTCTCACAGCAGGAAGCCGAACAGGGAGTCTCGGACGGGACGTACTACTTCTCTCTCACTCTGCCCGAGAATTTCAGCGAGGCCGTTGCCTCCCCGACGTCCAAGGACCCCCACAAAGCTCAGTTGCAGTTCACCTTCAACGACGTCAACAACTACCTCGGCACCATCATCGGCCAAAATGCCGCCCAGCAGGTTCTCAGTCAAGTCAGCGACAAGATCGGCGCGCAGTCCGTCGAGACGGTTCTGGTCGGATTGACCGATGCGGGTGCAGGTTTGAAGCAGGCCGCCGACGGAGCACTCCAGCTCTCGGCCGGAGTGAACACTGCCAACGCCGGAGCCGGCGAATTGGCGTCGGGCTCGAAAACGCTGGCAGACAACATGGTTACCGCACGTGACGGTGCAGCCACTCTTGCCGGCGGTACAGCGCAACTCTCGACCGGTATCAATACCGCCACGGACGGCGTCCTCGCACTGACCGACGGTTTGGGGCAACTCGATCTCGGAGCCGTCCAACTGGGCGACGGCGCAAGCCAACTCAGTGGTGGCGTCACCCAGGTCGTCGACCAACTGAGCGTCCTCGGGAACACACAGGCAGACGTTGCACAACTGGTCGGGCAGGCGGTGGCCAGCCTTCGGCTGAACCCGGATCCTGTCAGCCAACAGATCGCCAATGCCCTCGCGCCTGCCCAGGACATGCTGCGCACTCAGGGTTTCGGTGAAGCGACCATGGGCCAACTGGGCGAACTCAAGAGCGGTGCACAACAACTCGCTTACCAACTCGACGATCCGTCGAGCACCTTCCGAGCCGGGCTGAATGCCGCGGCCAACGGCGGCGGTGAACTCCGCAACGGCCTGGTGCAGCTGCGTGACGGCGGTCAGCAAGTCAACGACGGCGCTCAAACCCTCAGCAGTGGACTGGTTCAACTCACCGACGGCAGCGTCCAACTCTCCGATGGTGCAGCCAAACTCGCCGACGGCACCGAGCAACTCCGTGCCGGGTCTGCCGAACTCGCGACCAAACTCACCGAGGGCGCCGGTCAGGTTCCCAGTTGGACCGATCAGCAGCGAACCGCAACCGCTCAAACCCTCTCCAGCCCGGTCGAACTACAGGAGACCTACGAGAACCGGGCAAGTACCTTCGGTACCGGTTTTGCTCCGTTCTTCCTGCCCCTCGCGCTGTTCGTGGGCGGCATCATCACCTGGATGCTGCTCAAGCCGCTCCAGAACCGGCCCATCGCAAACGGACTCGGCGCGCTGCGAGTGGTCCTCGCCTCGTACTGGCCGGCATTGCTCATCGGCATCTGCCAGGTGATCGTGATGTACCTGGTCGTGCACTTCGCCGTCGGCCTGCACCCCACACACGCCCTCGGCACCGTCGGATTCCTGATGCTCATCACTGCCACGTATATGGCGTTGATCCAGGCATTCAACGCCATCTTCGGAGTCTCCGTCGGACGCGTCATCACCCTGGCGTTCCTGATGCTGCAACTGGTTTCGGCCGGCGGCATCTATCCCGTCGAAACCACCGCGAAACCGTTCCAGATCATCCACCCCTTCGACCCGATGACCTACGCGGTGAACGGGCTACGACAACTCACCGTCGGCGGTATCGACTCGAGACTGTGGGTCTCGATCGCCGTCCTCGGCGGCCTTCTCGTCGCCTCACTCGGGGCCAGTTCACTTGCTGCACGCCGAAATCGGCAATGGACCATGGACAGGCTGCATCCGCCGATCGAAGTCTAGGTCAGGGTCTCCGGCCAAGGCTCCACGGTCAGCGCAGGCCATTCCCTGCGCCACCGTGCCGCCTTGGCCTCGTAAACCTCTCTCGGCGCCAGCACCGGGTTGGGGCGGACGATCATGTCGAAAAGATCGTCGTATCCATGCGGGGCATACACGTCCACAGTGCCGCCCGCGGCCTTGGTGATCCCGAAACAGCAAGTTGTGGAAGCGAAGTGGTCGATAGCGTCGCGGCAACTGGTGAACGGAACGCCGGGAATCCCGAAATGCTGCTCGTACCACAGGTGCACGCGGGCTTCGTTGCGTACTTCGACATCGGCATCCACATCGGCGAACAGTTCTGCCGCCGAACGAATCACACGGTCCTCCGCGTCGTAGCTCAGATCGCCGGCGTCGAAATAGAAGAGGTCGTAGTCCTTGATTCCGGCGCCGAGGTCACGGCCGTCGATGTGATTCCAGACGGTTTGGAAGAGCCCACCCGCCGTCAGGTGCCACTCCGGCAATCCCAGCTTCGGCGCCCGATCCACGATCGTTGCGACCACTGGATTGGCCAGGGCGATCTCGAGAAATCGTTCACGCATGCTCGTCAGCCTCTCATATGACAAGTAAACTTGACATCATGTGACAAGTATTCTTTACTTTTCCCATGACTGGAAAGGCCGGCGACAACAACGTGCGGGAGCACCGACGCCTCGCCGGCCTCACCCAGGCGCAACTGGCCACGGCAGGTCAGGTGAGCAGACAGAGCATTGTCTCCGTCGAACGCGGCGACTACGCACCGAGTGTCTACCTGGCACTTCGCCTGGCACTGGCACTGGGGACCACCGTCGAAGCGCTCTTTCCCCTACCCGAATCGGCACTCACCGCAGAAATTCCAGAGGAGACGGCATGAGCACCATGATGAAGGCAATGCGGTTCGTCGGAGATCTGGACGACGACTTCTACAAGGACGAGCGTCAGCGCGACGTCTGGAACGAAGCCTCGGCCGTGGGGTTCCAATTCGCCTACTGGATCACGTTGATCGCAGCGGCAATTCTGCCGTGGGTTGCCGGACGCACCGGCGCATGGATTTCATTGGGTCTGGTCATCGGATGGTTTGTCTGTTCGATGGTGGTGCTCCGCTACGCGCAGGCCCATGACGTCGACGTCTACGCAAGCATGAAGGGTCTCCAACCCCGATCTCTCGTGGCTGGGTCCGTCTATCTGATCGCATTGATCGGCGTCGTCGCCCAACTCGTAGCTCATCCGGGCGACGGAATCGCGACTTGGGCCGGCGCTGGGGTCGGCGCACTCCTCGGCGCCACGGCAGCCGCACTAGGCGTAAAGCTTCACCAGCAGCGCGCCAAGCGACGCGAAGCGGCCGAAGAACTTCTCTGAATTCCGGAAGTCTGCCCAGCACAACGGAATCCATAGAGTTGGTAAAATCGTGCCAGGTCAACCGATCGCGAGTAACGTCGAAACGGTGAGCACTCGCCTCGGATACCAGATGCCCAACTTCAGCTACGGCGGTCCGGTCAAGGACCTCTTCCCCACCGTCATAGCGCAGGCCCGCGAAGCCGAAGCCGCAGGCTTCGACACTGCATTCGTGATGGATCACTTCTACCAACTCCCCGGCATCGGAGCGCCGGACGCCCCGATGCTCGAGGCCTACTCCGCGCTCTCCGCGCTGGCGACGGCCACCGAGACCATCCAGTTGTCTGCACTGGTCACGGGAAACACCTACCGCAATCCGCCCATGCTCGCCAAGACCGTCACCACCCTCGACGTGGTGAGCGGCGGTCGGGCCATCCTGGGCATCGGCGCCGGTTGGTTCGAACTCGAACACAATTCGTTCGGATACGAGTTCGGAACGTTCACCGAGCGCTTCCAGAAGCTCGACGAAGCACTGCAGATCATCGCGCCGATGCTCCGCGGTGAGCGCCCCACCTTCGACGGCAAGTGGTACCACGTCAAGGACGCCATCAACGAGCCTCGCGTCCGCGACGACCTGCCGATCCTGCTCGGCGGTGGCGGTGAGAAGAAGACGTTCGGCCTCGCCGCTCGCTTCGCGGATCACCTCAACATCATCTGCGACCCGTCGGAACTGCCCCGCAAGATGGAAGCACTTGCGGCACGCTGCGACGAAGCCGGTCGCGATCCCGCAACTCTCGAGACCAGCTTCCTCACGTTCATGATGATCGACGAGGACGGCGACAAGGCTCGCGCGCATCAGCGAACGTTCCTCGCGGAGCGTGGCCTCGACATCACTACGGCGCCGGAAGACGTGGTCGCCAAGGCCACCGAACGCCATTTCGTCGGCAGCCCGGACGACGTCGCCGAGCAGGTTCAGACGCGCATCCTCGACCACGGCATCGACGGCGTCGTGATCAACCTGATCACCAACGGCGAAGAGCCAGGCATCGTCGACCTCGCGGGCCGCACCCTCGGCCCACTCGTCGGCAAGTAGTTCCCTACTCGCACTTCACGATCGGCACCGGGTCGTACTTGACGGTCCGGGTGTTCGAGGAAATCTCGGCGCCACTCGCGTGGTCGGTGATCACGCGGGTGTCGCTGACCGTGAATCCGGGCGCACCGCTCGAAGCCACACAACCAGGCCCCTCCGGCAACGTCACGGTGTTCGGCGATGTCGGCGACGTGCGCGGGCCGGTCGTCGAAGCGACATCGACGGTTTTGGTTCCCCAGATCCGAACGGTGATGTTCGACGACGTCGCAATCGTCTCGATCATCACGCCGGTCTTCGCCGGATTACGGAACTGCAAGTCGATCGCACCATCGAAGATGGTCGCCTCACGCGCTTCGGGGTACCGCGAGATGTAGTAACTGTGCTCGGTGTGCGCGACGTCGTCCATGCCTGCGAAATACGTCGCGTTGTAGAGCGTCGTCGCGAGCTGGCTGATACCGCCGCCGACAGCCTTGTCCGGGCGACCATTGTTGATGATCCCCGACTCGACGTATCCCTGAGCCGCACCGCGCGGACCCGTGTACTCGTTGAGCGAGAACGTATCCCCTGGCTTGATCACGGCCCCGTCGATCTCCGACGCAGCCAAGCCGATATTCACTCCAGACGCGTATTCGAAACCACCGGTGGTGAATTCGCCGATCACCTCGTTGATGCCGAGGGCATCCGCGGCTTCGGTGGTCAACGCCGGCGGGACCGGTCCGTACACTGCGGGCGTTGCCCGAGAAGCCGTACTGCCCAGCAGAACCGGAAGTTCCTTGACCGTGTCCGGCCAGTTGATCAGATCACCGACAACACCCGGCACAACCGACGGCTTACCACCGGCGAAGGTGAACGACGCGTCCTTGGGTTGTACTTCAGTCGATACCAACTGCGGAGTCAGAATCTTGATCGCAGCATCCGTGTTGTACTGCGGAGTCAGCCCACCCGAGCCGTCAGGTGTGAAGGTCAGAACCTCACCGATCTGGTCGACGCCGAGCGTCGCAACCTTGCCGTCACGGCCGTTGACCACGACATCACCCGAGGCAGCCGGAATGGCAATCTCCTGCAGTGCGCGATCGACACCGGCCTGAGTGACCGTCACCGGCACCTCGTCGACCGGAAGATCGACGACGCCACCGTCAGACCACTCCGCGGCGAACGTTGCGCCCGCCTGCTGCGTTTCGAGAGCCTGGCCGGCGGCAGGTGAAACACCCGTCGCCTTCCCACTCTCGAACACGACTGCGCCTTCGACGGGCGCACGATCGCTGTTCGCCGCAAGTTGCGACATCGAGGCATCCAACGCACCCTGGTCGACCGTCGACACCACGGGCACCTCGCGGGAGCCGAAGAACGACGTGATGCGGGTGATCGGGTTGATCGGCTGAGCGTTCACGCCCGAGAGCGTCGCCGACCAGTCGACGTCCACACCCGCAGATGCGGGAACGATCTCGGAATCGACGCCGCCGGCATGTACCGCTACCGGTTCGACGAGCCTTGGGCCGAGTTCGGCGCGCAGCGTGGCCTCTGCGTCGGCAGGCGTGAGGTCACCGATGTCCACCCCGGCGACCTGGGTGCCGCGTGGTGTCTTCCCCGACGACGTGAAGATGTCCACTCCGTAGGCAATCACTGCGACGGCAAAGATGGCGCCGAGTGCTATCGCTGGTTTGACCCACTTACGGGAAGAAGCCGGAGCGGGCGCTTCTGGCTGTTGTTGCGGTGCTGGTGGTGCAACTGCCTCTGGTTCGCGGACAACAGGCTCGTACTGCTGCTGGATGGGTTCGAATTGCTGGGTGTCGTACTGCTGCACGAACTCGGGACGCGGCGGCTTCGGGGGAACCACCACTGCCGGGGGCTCGAACTGCTCTGTCTGCTCGTCGATGGCTTCTGTCGCCGGAGCCGAGTCGACTACTTCCGTCGGCGGTGCGTCCTCCGCTGGGACGACTGGGATGACGGTGGTGACCTCGTTTGCCGATTCGCCGATGGACGGTTCGACGATTGTGGGCTCGTCTATTGCTTCGTCGACTGTCGCTTCTATGGAATCGATTGCGTCTTCGTCGACTGGCCTTGGTGCTTCGGCTGGTTCAGGTTCTACTGATTCAGCCTCGACAACCGCCTCGGTGTCCTCAGGGGTCTTGGGTTCCTCGACCGACTCGGTCTCTTCGACCGCCTGAGGTTCCTCGACCGACTCGAGTTCCTGTTCCGGGAGGGACGAGTCCTCGCTGTTCGTCTTCTCGACGGACGGACCCTCTTCGTCACTCACCTGTTGGCTCCTCGCTGCATCAACCGTCGCTGCGGCGCTCACCGACAACTCAATACAGGATATCCGGACATACGAGAGCCCCGCGCTGCTGCCAGGTCGGGGGTCAGGCAGCAACACGGGGCTGTCATGAATATCGGTAGCTATTCTGCAGCGTTACACGCCTGCGCGAAAAAGTTTGCAAAGAGTTCGGGGATCCGGCCACCCCTCGTGGCCGGATCCCCGATTACGCATCCCCTCGCGACGATCACTGCAGGTGAGCGCAGTTTTCAGTCGCGTGAGGAGATTGTGGAGCGGTTACCGCTCGATAATCGCCGTGACACCCTGGCCACCGGCCGCACAGATCGAGATCAGACCGCGGCCCGAACCCTTCTCCGCGAGCATCTTTGCGAGGGAAGCCACAATACGTCCGCCGGTTGCCGCGAACGGGTGACCTGCAGCCAAGGACGATCCGTTGACATTGAGCTTGCTTCGGTCGATCGATCCCAACGCGCCGTCGAGGCCGAGGCGTTCCTTGCAGTACTCGTCGGACTCGAAGGCCTGCAGGGTTGCCAGAACCACCGAAGCGAAGGCTTCGTGGATCTCGTAGTAATCGAAGTCCTGCAAGGTCAGACCGTTGCGGGCCAGCAAACGCGGAATCGCGTACGTGGGAGCCATGAGCAACCCGTCTTTGCCGTGGACGTAGTCGACGGCAGCGGTTTCGGAATCGACGAGGTGCGCCAGAACCGGAAGGTTGCGCTCGGCTGCCCACTCGTCGGTGGAGAGGAGGACTGCAGAAGCGCCGTCGGTGAGCGGCGTCGAGTTGCCTGCCGTCATCGTCGCGTCGCCGAGCTTGGTACCGAAGACAGGCTTGAGCGTCGACAGCTTCTCGACGGTCGAACCGGGACGGAGGTTGTCGTCGCGGGTCAGGCCGAGGAACGGGGTGACGAGGTCGTCGAAGAAACCGCGGTCGTAGGCAGCCGCCATGTTCTTGTGGCTGGCAGCGGCAAGTTCGTCCTGGTCCTCGCGCTTGATGCCGAATTCCTTGGCGGTGATCGCAGCGTGGTCACCCATCGACTTGCCGGTGCGAGGCTCGCCGTTGCGCGGAATTTCGAGGCCGAGCATGCCCGCACGGACGTTGCCGAGCAGCTTGATGCGGTCGCCCGTGGACTTCGCGCGATTGAGGGAGAGCAGGAACTCGCGCGCCTGATCGTTGACGCCGATCGGGGCGTCGGACGTGGTGTCCGTGCCGCCGCCGATGCCGGAATCGATGCGGCCGGCCGAAATGGCGTCGCCGACGGCGATGATCGACTGCAGTCCCGTGCCACACGCCTGCTGAAGGTCGTACGCCGACGTGTACGGGCTCAGCGCGCTGCCGAGAACGGACTCGCGAATGAGATTGAAATCACGGCTGTGCTTGAGCACCGCACCGCCGACGACCATGCCGAGCTTCTCGCCCTGCAGATTGAATCGGCTCACCAGACCGTCGAGCGTCGCAGTGAACATGTCCTGGTTGGACGCCTGTGCGTACGCCTTGTCCGAGCGTGCGAACGGAATGCGATTTCCGCCGACGATCGCAACCGGACGGCGCTGACCTGCGGACTTCGCAGCGGCTGCGGCCGGTGCGGTGCGCGGTGCGGCGGGCTTTGCGTTTGAACGGGCTTTGCTTGTCACTTGCGTCTCCAAGGATGGTGCGATTACCTGTTGAAGACTATTCTTACTCAGTAGTAAGTTACTTGTCTATCGCCGCATTCTTCCGATTGCCCGGTGAGAGACAACCCGAAACACAACAGAAGGTAGGACCGTGGCAGCCAGCAAGGGAGCTCCCGACCTCTATTCACAGTTCCTCTCGTCCGCCCCCGGCGCATTCATCGCGTCGAAGGCCGGCCTGCCCAGGCCCGAGAACCTGCGTCGCTACAAAGCAGGGGAACCCGCACTCGCCGGACCTGTCCTCATCGGCGGCAAGGGTCGGCTCGCAGAACCACTTCGCGTACTGCTCTCCGACTACCCGGCGGCTCAGGCACACGACAGCAGCTTCGGCGGACTCGTGTTCGACGCCACCGGAATCACTCAGGTCAGCGAGCTCGAGCAGCTGTTCGAGTTCTTCCAGCCCGTGATCCGCAACCTCGCACCGTCGGCTCGCGTCGTCGTTCTCGGCACGACGCCGGAAGAAACGTCGAGCGTCGACGAGCATGTCGCGCAGCGCGCGCTCGAAGGCTTCACCCGCAGCGTCGGCAAGGAGATCAAGCGCGGCTCCACAGCTCAGCTGGTCTACGTCTCCCCCAAGGCGTCCACCGGACTGTCCGGCGTGGAATCGACTCTGCGCTTTCTCCTTTCGGCAAAGTCCGCCTTCGTCGACGGCCAGGTCATCGTCGTCGGTGCTGAAGATTCCGTCGCGCCCGCAAGCTGGGACAAGCCGCTCGAAGGAAAGGTTGCCGTCGTCACCGGCGCAGCCCGCGGCATCGGTGCCACAATCGCCGAGGTGCTTGCCCGCGACGGCGCACACGTGGTCTGCGCTGACATCCCGGCCGCCGGCGAAGCACTGTCCGAGACCGCGAACAAGGTCGGCGGCACGTCCCTCGCCCTCGACGTCACGGCGGCCGACGCAGCCGAGGTCCTCGCAGCTCACCTCCTCGAGCGTCACGGCGGAGCCGACATCATCGTCCACAACGCCGGCATCACCCGCGACAAGACCCTCGCCAACATGGACGAGGGCCGCTGGAACATGGTCATGAACGTCAATCTTCTTGCACCGCAGAAGATCACCGAGCACCTCGTCGAGAAGGGCGCCCTCAAGGAAGGCGGCCGCGTCGTCGACGTCTCCTCCATCGCCGGCATCGCGGGCAACCGCGGCCAGACCAACTACGGCACCTCCAAGGCCGGCGTCATCGGCCTCGTACACGCCGAAGCTCCCGTCCTGGCGAAGAAGAACATCACCATCAACGCCGTCGCACCGGGCTTCATCGAGACCGCCATGACCGCAGCCATCCCCTTCGCCACCCGCGAAGCCGGCCGCCGCATGAGCTCGCTCCTGCAGGGCGGCGAGACCGTCGACGTCGCCGAGACCGTCGCATACTTCGCCAGCCCGGCCTCCAATGCCGTTACGGGACAGGTCGTTCGCGTCTGCGGCCAGAGCCTCCTGGGCGCATGATGGCAACAAAGACCGTCGCGCTCACCGAGCAGCCAAAGACCATCGACATCTACTCCCGGGCGGTACTGGGATTGTTGCCGTGGAACAAGTCCAACTCGCGCTCGGTGCCACAGCAGACCTTCACCCTCACCGGACTGAAGGTCGACACCGACAATCTGGCGTCGTACTGCCGCGTGACCGGACTGCGATTCGGCGACACTCTGCCGATCACGTATCCCTTCACCTTGGCCTTCCCGACCGTGATGAAGCTGATGGTGTCGAAGGACTTCCCCTTCGCCGCCGTCGGCTCCGTTCACGCCGAGAACGTCATCGAATCGCTGCGGCCCATCTCCGTCAGCGAACCGCTTGACCTCTCGGTGCATGCCGAGAACCTGCGTGAGCACCGCAAGGGCCTGCTGATCGACGTGATCACCGAAATTCGGGTGGGACGGGAACTGGTCTGGCGACAGACCTCGAGCTTCCTGAACCAGCAGAAGACCTCCCTGTCCGGCCAGCCAGGTCCGGAGCCCAAGGCCGACGAGGTCCCGCCGATGCCGATGAGCACCATCCGCGTCGACCAGACCACGATCAGCAAGTACGCCGCCGTCTCCGGCGACCGCAATCCGATTCACGTCTCGTCTCTGGGCGCCAAGGCTTTCGGTTTCCCGAAGACCATTGCTCACGGAATGTGGAGTGCCGCGGCAGTTCTGCGGACCGTCGAGGGATCCGTCGCGGACAAGGTCACCTACAGCGTGCGTTTCGGCAAGCCGATTCTGCTACCGGCGACGCTGAATGCCTACGCTGATCGCACCGACGGCGGCTGGGATCTGTCGCTGCGTCACCCGAAGAAGGGCTACCCGCACGTCACGGCGACGCTGCGCTGACCTAAGTTTTGTCGGGTTTCCCACCCACCCCAATTGAGCGAACGTACCTTTCGGCGCCTTGGATGCGCTGAAAGGTACGTTCGCTCAGATTGGTTTGGGGGCTATTCGGACTTCTTCTTGCCCGACAGACCGCGCCACGCGAGGGATTCGAGTAGATCCGCTGCGGCATCCACTTCGATTTCCCCACCCGCGACCCGGTCGGCTACCGCCTCACCGGCGCCGACGAGCGCAATGGCGATGATCCCGTAGTCGTGCGCGGCATCAGGATCCTTGGTGCTGGACTCGAGCAGATGCGCAGTCAACTCGATCAACCGATCGCGGCTGGACTGCACGGTTCCCGCAAAAGCCTGCTGCCCGACGGCCTGACGGTAGAGCACCATCCACGACTTGCGGTTTGCGCCCACGAACCCGAGGAAGCCCTCGAGAGCGGCGCGCAATTGTTCACGCGGAGTCAGGTTCGGCGCGCCGGCCGGGGCGAGCGCTTCGAGGAAGCGGAGCCCTTCACGATGAATGCACGCCGCGAACAGCTCTTCCTTCGAGCCGTAGTACAGGTACAGCATCGGCTTCGAGATCTCGGCTTTGGCTGCGATGGTGTCCATCGAAGTTTCGTGAAACCCCCTGTCGGAGAACACGTCCACAGCCGCGTCGAGCATCTGCTGCTCACGCACTGCGCGTGGCAGTCGCTTGGTACCGCCGGCCATGCTTCCTCCAACCACAGGGTAAATGTCGATCTTACTCTACGGTAAGATTGTGCGTCGAATCCCGACTTCGACTCAGCAGGTCACGGCACCTTTGGCAGTGGCAACTGTGACCACGGCCTGATCGACCCGCGCCTGCGGAAGCTCACCGGACGCGACGGCCTGCTCGAGATGGTCGAGCACCCGCGGAACGTCGTCGGTTGTCAGCCACAATGCCTGATCGACTCCAGCCACCAGCGCAGCCTGAACCGCGTCGGCAATATCGTATCGGTCGGTGATCGCCTGCATTCCGCTGAGGTCGTCGGTGAATACCGGGCCGGTGAACGGCGCTGCGCCGTAACCCACTCCGTCGCGAAGCAACGCAACGGCTGCGGGGCTGATGCTGGCAGGGGTACCGGGCTCGGTCAGACCGGGAACCTCGAGGTGACCCATCATGACGCCGACTCCGGTCCCCGACAGTTCACGGAAGGGAATCAGGTCCGATGCGATCAGATCCTGTAGCGGCGGCGTTGTCACCTCGCCCCGGTGCGAGTCACCCGACGCGCTGCCATGTCCGGGAAAGTGCTTGATCACCGGGAAGATTCCGGCATCGCGCATACCCTGCGCGTACGCACCGGCGTAGGCAACCACGGTCTGGGGGTCGTCGGAGTACGAGCGGTCTCCGATCACGGAGTCGTCGGGTTGGCTGCTGGCGTCGACGTCGGGGGCGTAGTTGACGGTGATCCCGAGATCCTTCAACCCACGTCCACGCTCGAGTGCCATCTGGTACGTCTGTTCCACTGTCATGGTCTGCGCTGTTTCCCTGGCCGACGGATCGGGCCCGAGGATGTCCGCGACGCGGGAAACTCGTCCACCTTCTTCGTCGATCGTCACCATCAACGGCAACTTCGACGCCGAAGCAACCTGCGGCACTTCGCGATTGGTGAGCATCGACTGATCGGTCCAACTTCCGACGAAGATGCCGCCGATCTCCTCGTTCTGCACTATCGACAACGCGTCGTCGGTCCCGGTGACGCCGACGTTGAGCAGCTGGGCAAGTTTCTGACGCAGGGACAGCGAAGCCAGAAGGTCGCTACCGCACGACGCGGCGACGGGCGCGGAGCTGGATGCCGCAGGCGTCGACGTGATCTCGGAGGTGGTGCTGGTCGGGGCGCTCGAAACCGGATCGGCGGTCCCGTTCTCGCCCGAGCATCCCGCAACCAACCCTCCGCATAAAGCAATGGTCGTCGCAGCCTTCAGAAACTTGATCCGCATACCTCGACCGTAACGGACCCGGTACCCATACACTCCCTCACGGGCACATCGGGACGGTAGCCTGGAAGAGAACCGATTCCCCCGCTGACGAGGAGGTCGTGATGCCACAAGGTCTGATGCTCATCGCGTACGACGGTTCCGACAACGCCAAGCGTGCAGTCGACTATGCGGGGCGTTTCCTCTCCGCCAATCGTGCTGTTCTCGTCACTGCCTGGGAGCCGATGGTTCGCCAGGCCGCTCGCATGTCCGGCCTGTCCGGGGTGATGCAACCGGAGTGGGTTCCCGACGACGACGTCGAGGACATCGCGTACACCGACGCCAAAGTCACCCTCGCCGAGGGCGTCGCACTGGCCGAGGCCGCAGGCCTGACCGTCGAAGGCAGAAGCGCCGAGTGCCGATCCGCGATCTGGTCTGCAATCTGCGAAACCGCAGACGAATTGGACGTCGACATCATCGTGACCGGCACCCGTGGCACTACGGGTTTGCGGTCGCTACTGCAGAGCAGCGTCGCGGATCATGTTCTGCGTCACAGTCATCGGCCGGTGTTGATCGTCCCTCCAGGGAAGTGACCTTCGCGCATTCCTGATCCGTGGCCGACTAGTGTCGAAGCCACCATGGACGGTTTTGTTCTCTCGTGCCCCGATCACAGCGTGGTCACCCGCGGCGTACGACGCAGCTTCGACAGCTCCGACGCGGCCACCCACGCTCTGTCGGCAGGTACGACAAAGCTGATCGTCGGAGCGCTCCCCTTCGACCCGGCTGCCGCAACGGCGTTGTACGAACCTGCCGAGGCGACGATCACGTCGCGGCCGTGGCAACCGCGCGATCCCCAGGCCCTGCCCACGACCCGGGTTGACCGGGAGATCCCGTCGTCGTCGGAGCATCTTCGTCGGGTGGAAAAGTTGATCGGACGCCTCCGCAGCGGCGAGATCGACAAGGTTGTCGCGGCTCGCACTGTGGAACTTCGGACGCAGACCCCGATCTCCCCGACCGCGCTCGCCGCACGCATGGCGGCGCTCAATCCCGTCGCCAACACCTTTGCCGTCGACCTCTCTGCTGCGGGAGCCGAATTCGAGGGCCACAGCCTGGTCGGCGCGACGCCCGAAGTATTGGTCAGTCGACGCGGGCGCGTCGTGACATGTCGCCCGTTGGCCGGCACCACAAAGCGATCCGCCGACGCCGATCAAGACCGCGAGGCAGGCGAAAGTCTTCTGCATTCGACGAAGAATCTGTCCGAGCACGCCTTCGTGACGGCGTGGATCCGCGAGGTCCTGCAACCGATGTGCAGCGATCTGTCGGTGCCAGCAACTCCCGAACTGACCAATACTCACGAGGTCTGGCACTTAGCCAGCCCGATCCGCGGCACGCTGCGAAACGACACCACTGCGCTCGACCTCGCCATCGCGCTGCATCCGACGCCCGCGCTGTGCGGAACACCCACCGACGCGGCACTGAAAGTCATCCGCGAGACCGAGGAGCCTCGCCGTTTCTACGGCGGCGCCGTGGGATGGTGCGACGAGGCCGGTGACGGCGATTGGGTGGTTGCCATCCGCTGCGCCGAGATCAGTGCAGACGGCCGCAACGCCTGGGCCAGCGCGGGTGGTGGAATTGTCGCCGAATCGGATCCGCAGGACGAACTCGACGAGACGTCCACGAAACTGCGCACTCTGTTGACCGCGCTCGGTGCCGAAACCCTCGACTGACCAGCACGTCACGAGGGTAATCGTCCGGATTCTCGAGTGCGGGTGATACCTTGACCCGAGCAGTTCGTACGGGCCGGTAAGTCCGTCCGACCGCGAACGACCGACTAACGACCAATTGGGAGATCCGCGATGACGAAGTTCCTTGTCCCCGGTGTGGCCAGCGCTGTCATCGGTGCCGTTCTGGGTGCCGGCGTCATCTTCGGTGTCACGGCCGCCGCGTCGGACAACACTCGTCCCGAGATCGACCGCAGCGGAAACGCAGATTCTTCCGTGCTGAACCAGGTTGAGTACGGCAGCCGCTGAGAGCGCAGGCCTCGCGAGTTCCCGTTCTTCCGCCGACGGGGCGGTGTCTTCGGTAGACACCGCCCCGTCGGCAGAGCCCCTGTCGAAGCGGTGGCTGTTCGGCGCCTCCGTCGTAGCGTTTCTTCTCACTTTTCTGCAATCGCCGGGTCTGATCACCGCTGACACCAAGTACGACCTGACGCAGAATCCGTTCGGTTTTCTCGAACGCGCGTCGCATCAGTGGAGTAGTCAGGCCCCGCTAGGCCAGGTTCAGAACCAGGCCTACGGATATTTCTTTCCGCACGGGCCGTTCTTCGCGCTCGGCGAGTTGGCGAACGTTCCGCCGTGGATCACCCAGCGCATCTGGTGGGCGCTGCTTCTGATCGCAGGATTCTGGGGCATCATCCGAGTTGCCGAGGCTCTCGGTATCGGCAGCCGTAGTTCGCGCGTCATCGCAGCGGTTGCCTTTGTTCTCTCTCCCCGCGTGCTGACCACGCTCGGTTCGATTTCCTCGGAAACCCTGCCGATGATGCTGGCGCCGTGGGTGTTGTTGCCGGTGATTTTGGCCTTCGGCCCTGTGCGTGGAAATGGAGTCCCTGGACTCCCTAACCGCTCACGGGGGTTGAGGCGGTTGGCCGCGCAATCCGCGCTTGCCGTCGCGCTCATGGGTTCGATCAATGCCGTCGCCACCGCCGCGGCCTGCCTGGTCGCGATCATCTGGTGGCTCTCGCACAAACCCAACCGAACATGGCTGAAGTTCACCGCGTGGTGGGCGCTGTTCGTCGCTCTCGGCACACTCTGGTGGATCGTGCCGCTACTGCTGCTCGGCAAGATCAGCCCACCGTTCCTCGACTACATCGAGTCCGCCGGTGTCACCACGCAATGGGCGTCGCTGGCCGAGATACTTCGCGGCACGGACAGTTGGACCCCGTTCGTCTCCCCCGAACGCATTGCCGGCGCCGTCCTGGTCACCCAGCCCGCAGCAGTTGTCGCCACCGGTCTGGTTGCCGCCGCCGGCCTCGCCGGGCTCTGCATGCGGTCCATGCCTGCTCGCGGCCGGCTGACACTCGTCCTGTTCGTCGGTATCACCGGCCTGGCCGCGGGATACGTTGGTGAACTCAGCTCGCCGGTGTCGGAGTCGGTACGCCTGTTCCTCGACTCGGCGGGTGCTCCGCTGCGCAACGTCCACAAGCTCGAGCCGTTGGTCCGTCTGCCGCTGGTGCTCGGACTCGCACACCTGCTGGCCAAAGTGCCACTACCGGGATCGGTTCCACTCGCCCGATGGCGCCGCGCGTTCGCCCATCCCGAGCGCGAACCGATGGTCGCACTGACCAGCCTGATCCTCGTTGCCCTCACCCTCTCGACTGCCTTGGCCTGGACGGGAAAGCTCGCTCCCCGCGGCGCTTACCCGGACGTTCCCTCGTACTGGAACGAAGCAGCGCAGTGGCTCGAGGACAACACCTCCCCCGGATCGGAAGCCGAACGTGCCCTGGTCGTCCCGGGAGCGCCCTTCGGCAGCCAGGTCTGGGGTCTGACGCGTGACGAACCGCTTCAGGCTTTGGCGAGTACGCCGTGGGCGGTGCGTGACTCGGTCCCGCTGACCCCTCCCGGCGCCATCCGAGCGCTCGATTCGGTGCAACGTCTCATCGCCGACGGACGTCCGTCGGACGGCCTCGCACAGACCTTGCTTGGGCAGGGCATCCACTACCTGGTGATGCGCAACGACCTCGACGGCGAAACGTCGCGCTCGGCCAGGCCGATACTCGTGCACCAGGCAGTCGAAGGCTCGCCGGGGATCGAGCGAGTCGCCCACTTCGGTGACGACGACAGCCCCGAACCGATCGAAGGGCTGGTCGCGGACAGCGATCTGCGTCCCGGTTACCCGGCCATCGAGATCTTCGAGGTCACCCCGCCCGACGGCACCCCGGCGGTCAGTGGCCCGTACTCCGTCGACCTGAACCAGGTTCCGCGTGTACAAGGTGGGCCGGAATCGTCTGTGCGACTTCACGAAAGCGGGCTGGTTCCGGGGACCGGGCCGATGATTCTCGCCGCCGACGCCGAAGCTGCGGGACTGCCCGTCGATTCTGTCACCGTCACCGACACACCGCGCGATCGGGAAACCGATTTCGGTCAGGTCGACAACCACAGTTCCGCCCTGCGCACCCCTGACGACGCACGTCGTACCTACAATCTGGTGCCCGACTATCCGGTTGCGAACACGCCTCTCGTGGAAGGCCGCTGGAGTGGCGCTTCGATTACCGTTTCCAGCGCCGCCTCAGATGCCACCCAGCTGGGCGGCACCTCACCGTCGAGCAGTCCAGCGTCGACGGTCGACGGCGATCCCGCCACCGGCTGGTTCAGCAACGGCATCGAGCGCGCGCTGGGCCAGTGGTTGCAGATCGACTTCGACACACCGATTTCCAGTGGGTTGCTTCATCTGACCACCAGTGCCGCGGCAATCGGAGCTCCCGTCAAATGGCTCGAGGTCTCGACACCGAACGGCAGCACGGCGGTGAAGGTGGAGCGTCCCGGTGAGCCCATCACCGTCTCGATTCCGGGTGGCAACACTCCGTGGGTACGCGTCACAGCGACTCACACCGAAAACGGATCGCCTGGAACACAGTTCGGCATCAGCGAACTCTCCGTCGAAGACTTCTCCGATCGCAGCGCGCCGAAGACCGTACCGATCCGTTTCGACACGGTCCTGCCGAGTACGCCGACGGGCGCATCTGTGAACGCGTGGAACCTGAGCCAGGAGTTCCCCGGCCGCAACGCCTGCGCCGATTCGACGGACCGCGTGCGGTGCAGCAATGCATTCATGGCGATACCCGAAGAGCCGAGCCGCTTCCAGCGCACGCTCACGGTGCCCGAAAACACAGTCGTTGCACCGACACTGACTGTCCGAGCGCGTCAGGGCAACGCCCTCGAAGGTCTGCTTTCCGTCCCCGGCCGAATCACGGCTTCGGGTTCGAGCGACATCGGCGACACACGCGGATCTGCCTTCGCTGCCACCGACGGCGACGCACGCACCACGTGGTCGGCGCCGCAGAGCACCACAGAACCGGGCGGCCCGAAACCGACGCTGACTCTCAATCTTCCCGAGCCCACCCTGGTCACCGGCCTGGACATCACGCGGGGACTTGGCACTCTGCCGTCGCTGCCGACCAGTGTCGCGGTGAATCTCGGCAACGGGCCGCAGGTGCGAGAGCTGCCCGAACCCTCGGACGACACGCCTCGAACCAGTCGAGTTACCCTCGCCCCCTTCGTCACCGACAAGATCGTCCTGAGCATCACCGCTTGGGAACCAGTCCTCGATCAGACGGCGCTCGGCTTCGCCCAGGCGCAGCCCACCGGCCTCGCCGAGGTCGGCGTCGTCGGTGCCGACGGAACCCCGATCGCCGGTTCCGGAGTGCAGGGCGCAGAATCATTCGACAACCGCACCGTCACCGTCACCTGTGGCGACGGCCCGACCATCTCGGTTGCCGGACAGCAATTCCCCACCTCGATCACGGCGACGGCGACGCAACTTCGGACCGGCGCACCCGTCGAAGCACGTGTGTGCGGTCTGGACGCTTCGGCGACTTTGCCGGCGGGACAGCCTGAAGTGGTCGTCGAACCAGGCCCCGCATTCTCGGTCGACAATCTCGACCTGACGGCGGTCGGTCCTTCAGCCGCGCAACGGAATACACCGCTCGAATCGACCGCGTGGACGGCGAATCACAGGGAACTGACCGTCACGAACTCGTCCATCGATCAGCTGATCGTCAATCCCGAGAGCACCAGCATCGGTTGGATCGCCACGGCGCCGGACGGTTCCGAGCTGACGCCGGTGGTCGTGAACGGTTGGCAGCAGGGCTGGATCGTGCCGGCAGGCACCGCGGGAACCGTCACCATCGACTTCCCCAGCGACCGTTGGTACCGCCTCGGCATCTTCGGCGGGCTCGTGTTGCTGATCCCGCTGTTGTTCGCGGCTCTTGTCCCCACTCGCCGAGAGCCCAAGCCCCTCACACCACCCCGACCGTGGCGCAGCGTCGCGGCAGGATGGGTGGGCGTGCTCGCGGCGGCCACCGTCATCGGCGGCGGAGTGGGAGCGGCGATCGCAGTCGTGTGCTCGATCCTCGGACTTGCCGCGCTGCGAATCTTCGGCCCGGCTCGGACCGCACGCATTCTCGTCGGCACCGCCGGCGTGGCCGCGATGATCGGCATCACGCTGCTCTCGACCGGACCGTGGCGGGCACCGGGCGGCTATGTGGGCGATTCGTTCGCGATTCAGTTCTCGATGTTGGTGGCCTTGGTCGTGACCGGGTTGGCCGCGTTGCCCTTTGCCGGTTCACCGATGTGGCGGCGCTTCTCCCACCGCGTGACCGCGACGCGCGCCGGTTCCTCCACCAAGGCGTAACTGGCCGAGGCCACAGCGACGCTCAGGACGACCGTGAGGGCCAGGACGTAGAAGAAGCTGCCCGAGAACGGAACTATGCCGAATACGGGGAACACAGCGTTCAGTACGGCCAGGTGCCAGATGAACAGGCCGTAGGACCAGCGTCCGATTGCCAGCGCCAGAGGACTGGCCAGCAACCGATGCTGCGATTGATCGCGCAGAACCAGTGGCGCGATCAACGAGAAGCTGATGATCGCACCGAGTGCAATCTTGATCGCGTACTGCCACGGCTCAGGCCGCACCAGACCTTCGGGCCCGGCCAGATCAGTGCACGAGAGAACGAAGGCGATAAAGGCAATGAGGGTCAGGAGTACCCGACGGTGCGCGAGGCGATGCACCCGTGTCGACGGGCCCACTGCCAGCTCGGCCAGCACCATGCCGGCGCCGAACCACGGCAGGTAGCCCGGCAACCAGTTGTCGTGGTGGATAGCGTCCGGCGTCGGAATCGGAATGAATGCCCACGTCAAGGCCAAGACCGACACCCCGAGC
The DNA here is from genome assembly GCF_903819475.1 of Rhodococcus sp. UFZ-B548. NCBI lineage: Bacteria > Bacillati > Actinomycetota > Actinomycetes > Mycobacteriales > Nocardiaceae > Rhodococcus > Rhodococcus sp. UFZ-B548. The sequence continues at coordinate 20,087 of NZ_CAIJDS010000039.1, read as the reverse complement.
AGAAGCGGCAGCCGGAACCGGACCGAGTTTCCTCGTAGTCGGACCATCAGATACGCGAAAAGCGGCAGCAGAACATAGAACGCCACCTCGACCGACAGGCTCCACATCTGAGTGAGGCCCTCGGTGAGTGTCAACGGCACGAAGACCTGCGCCAACCCGAGATTCGCCAGCCACACCTGGTAGCCCCCGCCGGCTCCGGGCAGGAACAGCAGGATCAGGACCACTGCCACCCAGTACGCCGGCAGAATGCGCGTCGCGCGGGAGATCCAGTACCGGACGGTCGACTGCGGCTGCCCGATTCCGCGAGCCTTTGCCGCATGGGGGCGCCACAGGAGAAATCCGGACAAGGCAAAGAACACCGCTACGGCGAGATCGAGTCGACCGAACGCGCGCCCGATCGCACCGGACTGCGCTTCACCGGTCTGGAACGCGACATGGGTGACGAGGACGCCCAGCGCGGCCAATCCACGCATACCGTCCAAAGCCGGAACGAAGCCCCGAGCCTGTGGCGGGACCGTCTGAGAGGAATTCGTGGAACTGATCATCACGGATAAGTGTGCACCCCAGGCCGATTGAGGGAAACCACCAGGGACTCACAACAAAATGCCTGGCCAATTCATGCCCTCATGCGACAAACCGGGCCGGTGGACTGTTAGTGTTCTGCCACACATGGTGTCCATCGGGGGCCCCATGCGATCTGCGCAGCTCATATTGTGCCGGTTGGGGAACCTCGAAAGACTTAACGGGTTAGGAGTCACAGCATGGCGGAACGCTCAGGGCCGAGCCGGATACTTCCTTGCATTCTGGTGGGCCTCGGTGCCTTCCTTTTGGCCATCGCCATCCTCATTCCTACCTACACGGTAGGCAAGCTGGAGAAGACGCCACTCGACCTCGAGGTGACCACCGTCGCCACAGGCACCGGTAGCGTCCTCAACTCGGCGGCCCTCCTCGGCGGAAAGGCACAGGTCGACACCAACGTGCCGATCGTCGCTCAGCGCTACGTCACCACGCAGGACCCGTCCGACGCCGACATCATCACCGTCGAAGCCGGCCAGACGGTCCGTCGCACCGACAAGCAGGGCGATACCGGACTGCTGACCGCAACCCTGGACCGCGTCACGCTCGATCGCGTCAGCTCGATGCCGACCAACGATCCGGTCGGAACCGTCCAGACGTCCAGCGACCAGCCCGCCGAAGAAGTTTCCCGCGACGGTCTGCAGTACAAGTTCCCGTTCAACACGGAACAGAAGAGCTACCCCTACTTCGACCTGAACGCTCGCGCCACGAAGGACATCGACTTCGTCGAAGAGACCGAGATCAACGGTCTGAAGGTGTACCACTTCCAGCAGACGATCGATCCCGTCGACCTGTCGAAGGTCGTCAACTCCCCCACCAACAAGCTGAGCCTTCCCGCTGACACCTGGGGCGTTCCCGGCGGCGCAACCCCGATCACGATGACGCGTTGGTACACCAACGTCCGTGACCTGTGGGTCGAGCCCAAGACCGGTGTCGTCGTCAAGGGCCAGGAGCAGTTGCACCAGTACTACGGCCGCAACAAGGATGCCGTCGACGTCGAGGTTCTCAAGGTCACGCTGCCCTTCGACGAGGCGACCATCGAGTACCAGGTCCAGCAGGCGCGTGACGGCATGGACAAGCTCTCGCTGTTCGGCCGCACCGTCCCGATCGTGGCAGGTGTCCTCGGAGTCATCGCGCTGATCGCCGGTATCTTCCTCGGCCTTCGCGGCGGCAAGGGCGGAACTCCGGCCCGCGCTGCACACGGCGGAACGAACCAGAATCCCAGCGGCCAGGGTTCGCCCGAGCCGGCTCCGGGTGAGCACGACTGGACCTCGGACGACACTCAGGTGATCCCGCGTCCGGATCTGCGCAAGGACTGATTCAGGCAGTTAGCAGAGCGCCCCTTCCACACGGAAGGGGCGCTCTGCTGCATTTCGGGACTTTGTTGCCGGATCGGCGTACGGATTGGCGCAACGGGTCGTTCCCTCCGCGTGGTCGCGGGCTTAGCGTTTTCTGGAAGTCCAGACCACCCCGAACACGAGGAGCCACATGCCCGCATCAACAGTTCTGGGTTCGCACATCTGTGTCAGCGATCTGACACGTCGGAGATTTGTTGTCGGCAGTGCTGCATTCTCCGGGCTGTTCGCCGCCGGTTGCGCAAGGTCCGCCGGTACCGAGGGCGATGCGTCCGGGATGCGCACGGTCACGACCTCGCTCGGAACCTACGACATTCCGGTGACACCGAAGCGCGTCGTCGCCATCGACTCCCGACTCGACCTCGAACCAGCCGTTGCGATGGGCCTGCCGGTCATCGCGTACAGCTTCGACGCCGCCGAGCCGTGGGTTCCAGCCGATCCGACGGCGCAGGTGTTCGAGGCACCGGTCAACGTCGAGGCAATTCTCGCGCTGGAACCGGACCTGATCATCTGCACCGACATCGGTGAGGCCTCCGACATGTGGCCGCTGCAGCAGTTGAGCCAGACAGCGCCTGTGCTTCCGATGGACTTCACCCGTCCGTGGCGCGAGAACATCGATCAGTTGGCGAGTTGGCTGAATCGCACCGAGAACCCCGAAGTCCGTCAGGTCATCGGAGCGTACGAGGACAAAGCAGCCGGATTGAAGGAACGCCACGCCCGGAGTTTGGTGAGCAAGCAGATCGTGCTGCTGAACTACGTGAATCAGAAGGTCAACGGCGTCAACCGCAAGGGCATCTCCACGCAGGTGGCCGAAGACCTCGGCGTCCAGCTCCAGTGGCCGGTCGAGGGACAGAAGGAGATCTCTACCGAAAACCTGGTGACTTCCCTCGACTCGGCCGACGGAATGATCGTCACCACCGCGCCCGGCGTGGATCCCGTCACCGACGACCGCGCGATGTGGAACCGTATCCGCGCAGTACAAGGCGACAACGTCGTCTACACAGGTGGGAACATCAACTACGGATCCGTCTACACCGCGATGCGTACGCTCGACTACTTCGACGATTTGTTCACGCGTCTGGAGAACTGACGTCGCTGTGAGGTGCCGGCCGGGCGCGGTCGGCACTTCGCACTGCGGCGACGGACACCGCCAAGGCCGTCGTCGACGCCACCACCACGGCGACGCCGATCAACTCTCCCGGCGTCTTCGCCCACACCAGCATGACCGTCGCCTCCACAACCAGTCCCGCCCACGCCAGAAGGGCCACTCGCGTGCGTTCTGACGCGATTGCGGACAGCAAGGCACCCTGGAGTACCGCCAGCGCTGCACCGTGCAGGGCGAAGGCCCACAGCATGGGAGCCACGGCGGCGTACGCGTCGCCCACGAGCATCGGCACCAGCGGGCCGGCAACCGCCGCCCCCAGAACCAACACGGCGCCGATACCGACGAGCACCGCCAACGCCGAGCGAACCGCTTGCGCCGAGTGCGCCGGATTCGCCATCTTCGGGTACAGCACGACGCCCACTGCCTGTGGCAGCCAGAACGCCACCTTCGTCGCGACGGCTCCGAGTGCGTAGACACCGGCGTCGTACTCGCTGAGGACGACGCGGACGATCAGCAGGTCCAGCGAAGACAACGCGATCAACGCAAGCTGAACCTGCGACGCCGCGAGCACGGAGACGACGCCGATCCGCACCGGCCGGTCCTCGCTCACCGAGACGGTTCGGTCGACCACTCGAACTATCGCCACCAGCAACGCAGTTCCGGCCGCGCCCGCGACCAATGCCGCGCCTGCCCCGCCGCCGAAGGCCAGAACGATCACTGCCGGAAGGACTTTCATCACCCCGGCCCCGGCCAATACAGCGCTGAGAGTGCCGAATCGACCGTGACCCTGCAACAACCCCTGCTCCGTGGCCAGCAGAACCAACATGGGCGCAGTCACCAATGCCGAGAACGACGCCACGATTCCGGTGTCGAGCAGCCACGCCATCGCCGGAGCGAGCGCAACCGCGAGGACGGCAACGATCGCGGTGCATCGATACCCCAACGACCGCAACGCATCTGTGCTCTTGCCACGCACCGCCTCGCGGGCGACCACCGTCTGCAACGCCAAAGCCGGAACCGCAAGTACCAACTGGGCGGCAAGCAGACTCGCGAACTCTCCGTAGCCGACCGGACCCAACCATCGGCTGGCCAACCATGCCAACAGGTACGACGCGACATTGGCCGTCATCGATCCCACCAAAACCATGCCGACCCCGGCCGCGGCGGCGCGATCGAGTGGTTGGCGAGGCATGGCAGTAATGATGCACCACGTATCGTGCGCGTCATGACAGTGCAAGCCGGATACCGCCGTTACCTGCCTGCGGCGTACAGCCTGGCGCTGGCACTGTTGATCCTCGGACCGCTGCTCGGCCCCGGCTACCTCCTGCTGCGCGACGCCGTCAGCACGCCGCGCTCGTACTTGACCGACTCCGCCCTCGGACTCACCGACGCCGCAGCCCGCGCCGTTCCCCAGGACGCGCTGATCGCAGCGTTGAGCACCGTGATCGACGGCGGACTGGTGGTCAAGTTCATCCTGCTCGTGGCGCTCTGGCTCGCCGGTTGGGGTGCGGCGCGCATGGTCGCCGTCCTGCTGCCGACGGCCGGTCTCGGTCCACAACTGGTCGCGTCGACGGTGATGCTCTGGAACCCCTACGTGGCCGAGCGCCTGTTACAAGGACATTGGAGCCTGCTGACCGGTTATGCCGCACTGCCGTGGATCGTGTGTGCCGGAATCGGAGTTCGCCGAGCCACGCCCGGGTCCTGGTGGGCGTTGGCCGCGTCACTGGCATTCGCGGGCCTGACACCTACCGGCGCTCTGCTCGCTCTGACGGCCGCGCTGGTGGTGGTAGCCACCCCCGGAGGCCGAACCTCGGCCATGCGGCGTGTCTGCGGCGCTATCGGGCTGTTCCTCGTCGCCGCCTCGCCGTGGTTGGTCGCCACCTTCGTATCCGGAGCAGCAGGCGACGGTTCCGATCCAGCGGGAGTCGCCGCCTTTGCCGCCCGAGCAGAACCCGGACTCGCGACGCTCGGCAGCCTCGCCGGGCTCGGCGGTATCTGGAACTCGGCAGCGGTACCTTCCACGCGCACAACACTCTTCGCGTTGGTCGGAACAGTTCTTCTGCTTGTCGTGGTGTTTGCCGGTGTGCCCGCTCTATGGCGCCGACGCCGGAACCCCGTTGTCAGTGGACTCGGCGCGCTGGCCCTGTTCGCGGTGCTCGCTCCGACCCTGGGCGCTACTCCGTGGGGGCTCGACGTCGGCCGATGGTCGGTCGAGGTGTTCACCGGCGCCGGTCTACTGCGTGACGCCCAGAAGTGGGTCGCGCTGGCCGTACCGTTCTACGCACTCGCTGCCGCCGCCGCGGTGATGTGGGCGGGCAATCGGTTCTCCCTTCCCCGCCCGACATTCTCGATCGCCGCCGCCGTGGTGACGATCGTGGCGCTACCGGATCTGGTGTGGGGTGTCGGCGGCGCGTTGAAGCCCGTGCACTATCCCGGGTCCTGGACCGTGGTGGCCGAGCAACTACGAGACGAAACCGGTGACGTTGCAGTGCTTCCCGCCGGGATGTTCCGCGTCTTCCCCTACAGCGGTGATGCGCCGGTACTCGATCCAGCACCACGCTTCCTACCCCTCGACGTGCTGCAGACCGGCCAACTGGTGGTTGCCGGTGGTGCTGTCGGCGGTGAAGGAACCCGGGCCACCCAGGTCGAGGATGTGCTGCTTGCCGGCGGGAGTCCTACGCAGTTGGCCGATCTCGGAGTCGGATGGGTACTGATCGAGCGTGAGACACCAGGCCGGCTCGGCAAGGCGGCAGCGACACTCGACGGGTTGGAACAGGTCTTTGCCGACAACGATCTCGAGCTCTACCGGGTACCCGGAGATGTTGCCGCGCAGGAAGCGTCGACCGGTGCCCGAACTGCCGTCATCGCTGCGCATCTCGCCTGGATACTGATGGGCGTGATCGCGCTGATCTCAGTCGGACTGAACCAGAACCGAATTCGACTCGCGAGGCGCGGCCAGTCCTGAGACCCACCGACCGTCCTTGTGCGCGGTCAGCACCTCGAGCACTCCGGTGCCGGTCTGCTCCCAGGAGAACTCGCCCGACCACACCCGAGCTTTCTCACCGAGCACCGTGCGGAGTTCGTGGTCGCGGAGCAGGGTGCCTGCCGCCTGCGTCAGATCAGCGATGTCGCCGTCGCCGGCGTGCTCACCGCCGACCAACAGCCCGGTCACTCCGTCGACGATCGAATCGGTCAAGCCCTTGGAACTGCGGTAACCGATCGTCGGAACACCGTGCTGCGCAGCCTCGATGACCGCCAGGCCCCACCCTTCCTTCCGCGAAGGCATGAGGTGAATCCACGACTGCGCAAGGAGTTCATGTTTACGAGCCTCGTCGACGTGACCGTAGAACGAGACGGCGTCACCGATTCCCAACTCGGCGGCGCGATCTCGCAGGTTCTGCTCCCACCAACCACCACCGATGACGTCGAGATGGATGTCCGGAAGCGTCGGACGCAGGGCTGCGACGGCCTCGAGTGCGTCCTCGATCTGCTTGTGCGGCACCAGTCGTGAGAGAACCGAGATGGTGGGACGCTCGGCCCTGGTGATCGATCCACCCGCGTCGACGCCGACGGGGAGCCGATCGGCACCGTTGCGCACCACGGCAATTCGTTCGCGCTCGACACCGAGGTCCACCAATTCTTCGGCCGAAGGAAGCGACACCGTCAGATACTGACTACGTCGATGGGTGCGCGGTGACAATCGCGATTCGACCCACCAGCCGATCCGGCCGACGAGCTTGCCTGCCACCGGCCATTGTTCACGATGGCAGTGATGGACCAGAAGCGTGACCGGCGCACCCGCCACGGTCTTCGAGAAGAAGGGGATGCCGTTCTGGGTGTCGATCACCGCGTCGGGGCGAATGCCCTTGAGCGATCCGAAACCCAGACGTCCGGCGGCAATGGCGGCCAGAGCGCGGGGGTACACGCTGAAACGTCCACCGGCCCGGCTGATCGTGATGCCGTCTCGAACCTCCGACGCGGGCGCCCCGGGGTACGACGCCGTCCGCAGCGTCACCTTGATACCGCGCTCGGCCAACTGGGATCCGACCTGCTCGAGGTAACGCTCGCTTCCACCGCCCTGGGGATGCCCGGTATCGCGCCAGCAGAGCAACAGAACCTCGCGCACGTGCGTTACTCCCTGAGTCGGTCGGTGGCCACCCCGGTTCGGGCGATCCTGCGGGATGCCCCGCCTGACCGGCCGGTAACCCTGCCGAACACCCTAACTGTTCGAGCGTCCGTATTGCCGCGCTCCTGACGGTGTTCGTGGACCGGGCGACCCAGTGGCTAAAGTTGCTACCCGTGACCAAGCCCGCAGTGACCCGCATTTTCGGCCGACGGGCAACCCTGAAACGCTCGTTCGGCCTGCTCAGCGACTTCCGCCACGAGCAGTCCGCGCCCGACATCTTCTACGGCGCGCTTGCGCGCGACTCCGTCGAGTTGATCTCGGACCTGCACGAAGGTCACACCGGACGATCCCTCGACGGTCTCACTGTCCTCGACGTCGGCGGTGGTCCGGGCTATTTCGCGGAGGTCTTTCAAGCCGCAGGTGCCCGCTACATTCCCGTCGAACCCGATCCGTCGGAGATGCACGCCGCGGGTCTGACCGTGGGCGGCGCGGTGCGTGGATCCGGTTTGGCACTGCCGTTCCTGGACTCGTCCGTGGACATCTGCTTCTCCTCCAACGTGGCCGAACACGTCAGCGAGCCGTGGCTGATGGCCGAGGAAATGCTGCGCGTGACCAAGCCCGGCGGCTTGATGGTTCTCTCGTACACCCTGTGGTGGGGTCCGTTCGGCGGCCACGAAACCGGACCGTGGCACGCGCTGGGAGGCGAGTACGCAGCCAAGCGGTACCTCCGCAAGACCGGACGCGAACCGAAGAACAGATTCGGGGTGTCGTTGTTCAAAGTCGGCGCCACCGACGGCCTACGCTGGGCCCGTGGAACCAGCCAGGGCACGTTGCTCGCCGCGATCCCGCGCTACCACCCGTCGTGGGCGTGGTGGATGGTCCGAGTCCCCGGTCTTCGGGAGTTCCTGGTGAGCAACCTCGTCGTGGTTCTCGAGAAGCGATAGCGACATGCGCCTCGCACTCGACATCGGTGGCACCAAGATGGCGGCCGGCGTCGTGTCCGAGGACGGCCGCGTTCCCGTGTTCGACAGTGTGCCGACGCCGCAGACCGACCCGTGGAGAGAGTGTGCGGCGCTGCTCGAACGAGTCGCAGACGGCCGCGACGTCGACGGTGTGGGCATCGCGTGCGCCGGGCCGGTGGACACCGTCGCCGGCGTCGTAGCTCCCATCAACGTCACCGAGTGGGCACAGGGATTCGAGCTGGTAGCGGGCGTCCGCAGCGTCTTTCCCGATGCCGGAACCGCCCTCGCCATGGACGGAGCCGCAGCGGCATTGGCGGAGTTCCACCACGGCGCCGGACGCGGAACCCCGAACCTCCTGAGCCTGGTCGTCTCGACGGGAATCGGCGGAGGAATCGTCCTCGGCGGTGAGATTGCTCGGGGTCGCACGGGGAACGCCGGTCACATCGGCCACCTCGTCGTTCCAGGATCTTCCGAACCGTGCAGCTGCGGGGGCGTCGGCTGCCTCGAGACGGTGGCCAGTGGACCGTCCGCGGTGCGATGGGCTCGTAGCCAGGGCTGGTCGGGAAACACCGGCCGTGAACTAGCCGAGGGTGCACGCAGCGGTGACGCGATCGCCGTGGACGCGCTTCACCGCGCAGGGACGGCGCTCGGTGGCGCCATCGCCTCGGCGGCTGCCCTCCTGGACGTGGACCTCGTGGTGATCGGCGGCGGTTTCGCCCAGTCGGGTGCACCGCTGTGGGAACCGATGCTCGACGCGGCTGCCCGACATGCCCGTTTGTCGTTCATCGCCGGGCTCCGGATCGTTCCCGCCGAGCTAGGTGGCGCCGGAACTCTGACCGGTGCGGGCTTGCTCGCGCTCACCGCCGTTATCTGACACGCGTTCTTCCCCGATAAATCCGCAGGGAGTCCCACTAAACGGGTGCCGCCTGTTCCCAATTTCTGTAACGTGTTTTAGTGTTCTGACTCACACCGTTACGGGCATTGCACGTGACGCCTACGGGAAGGAGGTGACCGTGAGCCCAGACGCTTCCTCATCTGACGTTGCTTCGACTGCTTCTTCGACCGATGAAACCGAGCATCACGCCCAGGTCGCCCGACCGAGCGATTCCCTCCGCGACACCGAAGACCTCCGTGAGCGCCTGGAACGGTGGATGGCCGGCAAAGTGCCGAGCGGATCCACTGTGACCGTCGCCGACGTCACCTTGCCCGCAGCCAACGGCATGTCCAGCGAAACCATCCTCTTCGACGCCACCTGGGACGGCGATCATCATCCCTTGGTCGCTCGGGTGGCACCGACGGAATCGACCATGCCGGTGTTTCCGACCTACGACCTCGAATCCCAGTTCCGCACCATGGCTCAGGTGCGCGAGCACTCGGCGGTGCCCGTACCCGCGGTGTACTGGTCGGAATCCGACCCGGACGCGTTGGGTGCGCCGTTCTTCGTGATGGAACGAATCTCCGGCGACGTGCCGCCAGACGTCATGCCGTACAACTTCGGATCGTGGGTCACCGAAGCGTCCCCCGAGCAGCGAAAAACCCTCCAGCGCAGCTCGGTCGACGTCCTGGCTCAATTGCACGCCATCGACAAGCCGTGCGAGCGTTTCGACTTCCTCCGACTCCCGAATTCGGGAACGACTGCACGAGACGCATTCACGGCGCACATCGCCGAGCAGCGCGCGTACTACGAGTGGGTGGTCTCCGACGGCATCAGATCACCGCTCATCGAACGTGCCCTCGACTGGATCGAGGAGAACAATCCCGCGGACGATTCTCCGGCGGTGCTCTGTTGGGGCGACTCGCGCATCGGCAACGTCATGTACCAGGACTTCGCGCCGGTAGCCGTACTCGACTGGGAAATGGCAACTCTCGGCCCGCGAGAGATGGATCTGGGCTGGATGGCATTCCTGCACAGGTTCTTCGAGGACATCGCCGGGTTGGCGAACCTACCCGGCCTTCCCGACTTCCTTCGACTGCCGGATCTCGCGCACACCTACGCCGAGATCACCGGCCACGCCCCACACGATCTGGAGTTCTACGTTACCTATGCCGCACTGCGCCAGGCGGTCATCATGTGGCGAATCCAGGCCCGCGCCATAGCTTTCGGCCAGTCACAGCGACCCGAAGACCCCGACGACATGATCATGCACCGCGCTTCGCTCGCCGCGATGCTCGACGGCACCTACTGGGAGAGGTTGGCCTGACATGCTCTCACCGATGGACGACTATCCCGTTCACCAGATCGCCGAACCGATCCGTCACGTAGCCACCTCGGATCGAAACTTCTACGACCGCTACTACTTCAACTGCTACCCCACCGAATCCCCCGACGTGTTCCTCATCGTCGGACTCGGCCAGTACCCCAACCTCGGCGTCATGGACGCATTCGCTGTCCTTCGCCGCGGTGACGACCACATCGTTGCTCGCATGTCGAAGGCGCTGGGTGCCGACCGTACCGACACCACCGTCGGACCTTTGCGCGTCGAAGTGCTCGAAGGGCTGCAGAAGCTCCGCGTCGTACTCGAACCGGGCAGCGAATACGATCTCTCCTTCGACATCACCTTCGATGCCACCATCCCGGCGGCGCTCGAGCCCAAGCACTTTCGCCGTCAACTCGAACGAGTCACGTTCGACACCTCACGCTTCCTGCAGACCGGCACGTGGACCGGATCGCTCACCGTCGACGGGGAGGACTTCGCGATCGACCCGAAGACGTGGCGAGGTAACCGCGACCGCTCGTGGGGTGTGCGTCCGGTCGGTGAAGCCGAACCGCAAGGCAGACGCGCCGTCGACGGAATCCAGAACTTCTTCTGGATCTACGCGGTCATGCAGTTCGACGAGTTCACGATCTCGGTGATCATGCAGGAAGACGAGCAGGGCAGGCGCATCGTCGAAGAAGCCATGCGAGTGTGGCCGGACGAAGCCAGGGACAACGAATGGCTCGGCCGACCCGAACACGAACTGACGTTCTGCCCCGACACCCGCGACGTCACCGGAGCGACCATCACCTTCCACCGGCCAGGCGGTGAAGTCCTCACCGTCGCCTGCGAACTGCTGCTGGCCAACTACATCGGAATCGGCACCGGCTACGGGCTCGAACAGGACTGGCGTCACGGAATGTGGCAGGGCGAACTCGTCGTACAAGGGCTCCGCCACAAGGTCCACGAGATCGAACCGTTCCAACGCATGTTCTCCCCCGTCGACAACCTCGCGTCCTTCACGCTCACCGAAGGCACGAACACCAACACCGGCACCGGTCTTTTCGAGGTAGCCGCCATCGGACCGCACGAGAAATACGGATTCACCAGTTTCACCGACACCGCACAGGCAGACGACGCGTATGCCCTCGCGGCGACCGACAACACCGAGGAATGAATTGATGACTGACTACGACAAGCTCTACATCGGTGGAGCATGGGTGGCCCCGGCCACCGACCAGGTACTCGAAGTGTTCTCTCCCGCAACGGAGGAGCGCGTCGGCAGCTGTCCCATCGCAGCACCGGCAGACATCGACGCGGCCGTGTCCGCAGCCCGCGCGGCGTTCGAGGGACCGTGGTCACGCACCACCCCCGCCGAGCGCGGCGCGATCCTCGCCAAGGCCGCCAAGCTGATCGAAGAGCGCAGCGCGGAAATCAACCAGCTCATCTCCAACGAGATGGGCCAGCCGCCCGCCATGGTCGGCATGATGCAGCAGACCCCGTCGATGGCGACGCTGGGCTACTACGCCGAGCTGGCCGACAAGTTCGCGTGGGAAGAGAAGCGCACCGGCGCATTCGGGCAGACCAAGGTGACCCGTGAGCCCGTCGGCGTCGTCGCCGCCGTGCTGGCCTGGAACGTCCCGCTGTTCCTGGCGATCAACAAGCTGGCCCCCGCACTGCTCGCCGGCTGCACCGTACTGCTCAAGCCCGCACCCGAATCCCCTCTCTCCGTCCACGTGATCGCCGAGATCTTCACCGAGGCAGGCGTTCCCGAAGGCGTCATCTCCGTGCTCCCCGGCGGAGCCGAGACCGGCGAATACCTGGTCTCTCATGCGGGCATCGACAAGATCACGTTCACCGGATCCAGTGCCGTCGGCCGCAAGATCGGTGCCATCGCCGCGCAGAACCTCAAGCGCTGCTCCCTCGAACTGGGTGGCAAGTCCGCCGCGATCATCCTCGAGGACGCCGACATCGCCGCCGGAATGCCGATGCTCGTCATGTCCGGCCTGATGAACACCGGCCAGGCCTGTGTCGCTCAGACCCGAATCCTCGCTCCCCGTTCGCGTTACGACGAGGTCATCGAGGGAATGAAGACCGCGGCAGGCTTCATGACCGTCGGCGATCCGTCCGATCCCGCAGCACAACTCGGCCCGCTGATCTCCGAGAAGCAGCGCGAGCGCGTCGAGGGCTATATCGCCAAGGGCAAGGAAGAAGGCGCGCGCGTCGTACTCGGTGGTGGACGTCCCGCCGGCCTGGACAAGGGCTGGTACGTCGAGCCGACGATCTTCGCCGACGTGGACAACTCGATGACCATCGCACGCGAGGAGATCTTCGGACCCGTCCTCTCGGTGATCCCGTACGACTCCGAGGACGAGGCCATCAAGATCGCCAACGATTCGGATTACGGCCTCGCCGGATCGGTGTGGACCACCGACATCGATCACGGACTCGAAGTTGCCGCGCAGATCCGCACTGGTACCTACGCGATCAACTGGTACGCCTTCGATCCCGGATCACCGTTCGGTGGTTACAAGAACTCCGGTATCGGACGCGAGAACGGACCTGAGGGCCTCGAAGCCTTCTGCGAGACCAAGTCCGTACTCATGCCGCCCGGCTACGTGGGCTGACCCACCCGGGAGTTGGCACCCTTTGCTGACAGTTGGCACCCGTTCCGACCTGCCGGAACGGGTGCCAGCCCCATGAAATGGGTGCCAACTCCCAGCGAATCCACAGATCCACCCGGTACCGTCGAAAACGAATCAGTCATCTCACAAAGGACATTCATATGCTCACCAACGCCATCAACGCTTTCCTCGCACTCTGGGGCAGCGCCTCCGTCGGCAGCAGTGGATACCAGATCCCGCCGGGAACCCTTCCCTTCGGTTCCTGAGACAGGACAACAGAACCCGCTGAGCGCACTTCGCGCTCAGCGGGTTCTCTGTTTCACGACGAGTTCTTGGCAGACGCGGTCATCGATCTCGCCTGCCGCACGACGGCTTCCGTTCGCACTCGAAGTTCCTCGGGTGAATCCGATTCCAGCACAACCCGATGCACCTGGCTGTCCATGGCAGTCACAGTCAGCCGCGACGTCAGCAACGCATCGTCCGCACTGAAACCGCGGCTCTGCAAGTACTCCGAAAAACCCAGTACCAGTTGCCGATTCATTCCTTCGACCTGCTCGATGAGCTCGCGCGTACGCGGAACCTGATCGTAGAGCAGGTGAAAGAACTCTCGCGGCTTACTGTTCACTTCGACCGCGCACTCCACCAACATCCGGACGGCCTCGTCCGGGGCGAGTTCACGCTCGACGATGTCGGCAAGGCAGAGCGCAAAACTCTCCCGCGCAGCACTCACGTGACGGTTCGCCAACTCCGCAAGGATCTCGTACTTGTCGCCGAAATACTGGTAGAGCGAGCCCACCGACACCCCTGCTTCGTCAGCGATCCGGTTGGTGGTCGCTGCCATGCCCTCCGACGCGAAAACGCGAGTAGCTGCCTCCAGGATCGCGTCGTAGGTAGCCCTCGAGCGCTGCTGGGAGGGCCTTTTCCGCCGAGTCGACACGGTCCTCCGATGCGAGTTGTCAGCCGCGACGCCGGTACCGAGAATTGTGTAGGTGACCAGCGCCGATTACTCGAAGTTTATGCCCGACCGGTACACCGACCACATGCCGGCGCCGACCCCGACGTGGTGGGAGTGGAACGGCAACACCGTCCACGTCGCACGGGCAGTGGCTCCAGACGCGCCGGTTCGTGTTCTCGGCATCCACGGCGCCGGCGGCTACTCGGGCGCGTTGTGGCCGTTCGCCGGGATCGGCGTGAAACTCGGAGCCGAAGTCCTCTTCCCCGATCTTCCGCTGTACGGCGACACCGTCGTAGCCGATCCCGCCGGCGTCCGGTACGAGCAGTGGGTCGATCTCCTCTGCGATCTCGTCCGGGCCGAGAAGGCAGCCGACGATCGGCCGCTGGTGTTGTTGGGCGCCAGCATCGGCGGTCTGCTGGCCTACGAAGTAGCCGCGCGGACCGGTCTGGCCGACGCCGTCGTCGCTACCTGTCTGCTCGATCCCTCGAATCCGTCGGCCAGAGCTGCCGCGGCGCGGTTCGGCCCGATGGGTGTCTACGGCGCTCCCCTGATGCGCCGCACCGAACGACTGGTGGGCCGTATCCGCGTGCCCATCCGTTGGGTCGCCGACGTCGCGAACATGAGCAGCAACCGTGAACTCGCGACGCTGTGCGCAACCGATCCGCGCGGTGGCGGTGTTCGGGTGCCACTCGGATTCCTCAGCAGCTACTTCTCGTTCGAGCACACCGCACCCGAAGCATTTCGGACGACGCCCGTTCTGCTCACCCACCCGGCCGACGACCGATGGACGCCACCCGAACTGAGCCTGCAGTTCCTCCGCCGCATCAACGCACCCACCGGATTCGTGATGCTGGACGGGTGCGGGCACTTTCCCGTCGAAGAGCCGGGCCTGACGCAGTTCCACGACGCCGTCGACACACTGCTGCGCTCCGTCGCCGAGCGTCACCGCACGAAACCGTCGCCACCCGCCTAGCCTGAAGTTCGTGAGCATCGAACCCAAGGCCGAGCCGACGGGAAACGGCGACGAGAGCACCACGACAGTCGTACTGGCGTTTGCGGCTAACGCGCTGATCGCCGGGGCCAAGACGGCGGCCGCCATCGTCACCGGATCTGCATCGATGGTCGCCGAGGCCACCCACTCCTGGGCCGATACCGGCAACGAAGTGCTGCTGCTGATCGCGAACCGCCGCTCGAAAAGGGTTCCCGACCGAGACCAGCCACTCGGGTACGGCCGGGAGGCCTACATCTGGTCGATGTTCGCCGCCCTCGGACTCTTCGCGCTCGGCGCAGGTGTGTCGATCACCCACGGCATCCAGGAACTGTTCCATTCCGAACCGGCCACCGACTTCGGTGTCGCCTACGCAGTCCTCGGCGTCTCGTTCATCCTCGAAGGCATCTCGTTCCGGCAGGCGTACAAGCAACTCCGAACCGAAGCGTCCGCCGTGAACCGCGACGTCATGGCCCAGGCGCTCAACACATCCGACCCGACGACCCGGGCCGTGTTCGCCGAAGATGCTGCAGCACTGATCGGTTTGGTCATCGCATTCGTCGGCGTCCTACTGCACCAGATCACCGGTTCACCGATCCCCGACGCCCTCGGCTCCATCTTCGTCGGCATACTTCTCGGAGTCATCGCGATCATCCTGATCGATCGCAACCGCCGATTCCTGGTCGGCGAAGAGGCCTCACCGACGCTGCGGGCAGCAGCCGTCGAAGCTCTCACCCAACTACCCGAGATCAACCGAATCACGTTCCTACGCATGGAATACCTCGGGCCACGGCAGGTGTACCTGGTGGCCAGCGTCGATCTGGTCGGTGACTACGCGGAATCCCGAGTGGCCCACACGTTGCGCGAACTCGAACGCTCACTCGAGCAGAGTCCACGCGTCGTGCGAGCGATCCTGACCCTCTCGACGCCCGAAGAACCGTCGATCGCAGTCTGAACTTCCGGCCGGGCGATAGGCTCGTTCGATGCGCGCACTGATCGTGATTCTGGCGGTTCTGGGATTTGTCGTCGGGGGAATTCCTCTGGTGGGCAGTCTGATCGACGTGATGACCAGTCAAGACAAGACCATCGTCTATCAGGGTGCCTACGAACCGATCCGGGGTGTGCAGACGAGTCGCGACTACGAGTCGAGCCTGGACATCTCCTACATGGCGCTTCGAGACAACTCGCCCCAGTGGCTAATTCTCGCTTGCTATCCCCTGATCGGGACGGCACTGGGCGCAGCGACGGCCGTCGTACTGGGACGTCGCGGGTGGCACCTGACGCGAGCCTGAACAGACGCCGATGGCCACCCGCCGTCTACACGAGGGTGGCCATCGAAGAAGGAGTGCTTCAGATGTACATCGCAGGATCGATGTAACTGTTCGGGTCCACCAGCTTTTCCTTGGTGGTCCGTGGCCGCGCCACCGCCGGGATACCCGTCGCGATGGATTCGGCCGGAACATCTCTGGTGACAACGGCATTGGCGCCGATAGCGCTACCTTCACCGATGACGACAGGTCCGAGGATCTTGGCACCAGCGCCGACGGTGACTCGGTCTCCCAGCGTCGGGTGACGCTTGACCTGCTCGAGCGAGCGACCACCCAGGGTGACGCCGTGATAGAGCATCACGTCGTTACCGACCTCGGCCGTCTCCCCGATCACGACGCCCATGCCGTGGTCGATGAAGAACCGTCGACCGATGGTGGCACCGGGGTGAATCTCGATGCCGGTAACGAAGCGTGTCAGCTGCGAGAGCACTCGCGCCGGGCCGCGTAGTGCAGGGACGGCCCACATACGATGCGCAACCCGATGCGCCCAAATGGCATGCAGCCCTGAATAAACGAGCGCGTTCTCCACATTGCTGCGCGCGGCAGGATCCTGACCGCGCGCAGCCTGCAGGTCCTCGCGAATTGTCCCGAGGATACTCACAAGTCTCAGTCCCGGATGTGTTCGAACAGCGGGGTGGAGATGTAACGCTCGCCGAAGTCACACACGACAGCCACGATCAGCTTGCCGGCGTTTTCCGGACGCTTCGCCAACTCGAGTGCGGCCCAGACGATGGCGCCGGACGAGATGCCGCCCAGGATGCCTTCCTTGGTGCCGAGTGCGCGAGCGACCTCGATGGAATCGGGGAACGAGACGTCGATGATCTCGTCGTAGATCTCGCGATCGAGGACGTCGGGCACGAAGTTCGCGCCGATTCCCTGGATCTTGTGGGGACCCGGCTGGCCACCGTTGAGGATCGGCGAGTCGATGGGCTCGACGCCCACGATCTTGACCTCGGGCTTGTACTTGCGAAGGGTGCGTCCGACGCCGGTGATGGTGCCGCCGGTGCCGATGCCGGACACGAAGATGTCGACGGCGCCGTCGGTGTCGGCCCAGACCTCTTCGCCCGTCGTCGCCTCGTGGATGGCCGGGTTGGCAGGGTTGGCGAACTGGCTGGCCGAGACAGCGTTCTCGGTCTGCTCGACGATTTCCTTGGCCTTGGCGACTGCACCGGCCATGCCCTCGGAGCCCGGGGTCAGCACGATCTCGGCGCCGTAAGCACGCAGCATCACGCGACGCTCGGTGGACATGGTCTCCGGCATGGTCAGGATGACCTTGTAGCCGCGAGCAGCACCGACCATGGCGAGTGCGATACCGGTGTTACCACTGGTGCCCTCGACGATGGTTCCGCCGGGCTTGAGTGCACCGGACTTCTCGGCGGCGTCGATGATTGCCACGCCGATCCGGTCCTTGACGCTGTTGGCCGGGTTGTAGAACTCGAGCTTGACGGCGACCTGTGCGTCCAGGCCCTCGGTCAGACGGTTGAGCCGCACGATCGGGGTGCGCCCGACCAATTCGGTCACGTTGTTGTAGATCCCGCTCATATCTGGTCCTCCTGAGGATCGAGTGTGTCGACCCGCTCGCTGATCACTGCTTTACGGCTGAACTGCTTTACGGCTGAACTGCATAACGGCTACAGGCAAGGGCATACAGACGACCGATGCCGCATCGGTTCATCAAATTGAACCAATGCGGCATCAGGCCACTACATACGGGGGCGGTTTATCAGGCCAACCGCTGCTTCAGAGCTTCAAACTCGTCACGTATGCCGGTCGGCAGCTTCTCGCCGACGAAGTCGAACCACTCTTCGATGAGCGGGATCTCGGCCTTCCACTCGTCGATGTTGACCGCGAGGGCCTCGGTGATGTCGGCGTCCGACACGTCCAGGCCTTCGATGTCGAGTGCCGATCCGGTGGGAACGACGCCGATCGGGGTGTCGATGCCGGCAGCCTTGTGCTCGATGCGCTCGACGATCCACTTCAGGACGCGAGAGTTCTCGCCGAAGCCTGGCCACAGGAAGCGTCCGTCGTCGCCACGGCGGAACCAGTTGACGTAGAAGACCTTGGGGAGCTTGGACGCGTCCGCGGACTTGCCGAGGTCGATCCAGTGCTGGAAGTAGTCACCGACGTTGTAGCCGAGGAACGGCAGCATTGCCATCGGATCGCGGCGAACCGTACCGACCTGGCCTTCGGCTGCTGCGGTCTGCTCGGAGCCGACCGTTGCACCCATGAAGACGCCGTGCTGCCAGTCGCGAGCCTCGGTGACCAGCGGAACCGTCGTCTTGCGGCGTCCACCGAACAGGATTGCCGAGATCGGCACGCCCTTCGGGTCGTCCCACTCGGGAGCCATGATCGGGCACTGCGACATCGGGGTGCAGTAACGCGAGTTGGGATGAGCCGCATGGGTGCCCGACTCGGGCGTCCACTCGTTGCCCTTCCAGTCGATCAGGTGCTGCGGGTCGCCTTCGAGGCCTTCCCACCAGACGTCACCGTCGTCGGTCAGAGCGACGTTGGTGAAGACCGTGTTGCCCTGGTCGATGGTGCGCATGGCGTTGGGGTTCGACGACCAGTTGGTGCCGGGAGCCACGCCGAAGAAACCGAATTCCGGGTTGACGGCGTAGAGCTGTCCGTCCTCACCGAAACGCATCCAGGCAATGTCGTCACCGAGGGTCTCGGCGCGCCATCCGGGGATGGTCGGCTGGATCATCGCGAGGTTGGTCTTGCCACAAGCGGAGGGGAATGCCGCCGCGATGTAGTAGGCCTTGTCCTCGGGCGAGATGAGCTTGAGGATGAGCATGTGCTCGGCCAGCCAGCCCTCGTCGTGCGCCATTGCCGAAGCGATACGAAGCGAGTAGCACTTCTTGCCCAGGAGAGCGTTTCCGCCGTAGCCGGAACCGAAGCTCCAGATCTCACGATCCTCGGGGAAGTGGGTGATGTACTTGGTGTCGTTGCACGGCCACGCGACATCTTCCTGGCCATCGGCCAGCGGAGCGCCCAGCGAGTGCAGCGCCTTGACGAAGAATCCGTCGGTGCCGAGCTTGTCGAGAACCTTGCTGCCCATGCGGGTCATGACGCGCATGGAGACGACGACGTACTCGGAATCGGTGAGCTCGACGCCCAGCTTCGGATCCTCGGCGTCGAGGGGGCCCATGCAGAACGGCACGACGTACATGGTGCGTCCACGCATGCAACCGCGGTACAGGTCACCCATGAGGGTGCGCATCTCCGCCGGGTCCATCCAGTTGTTGGTGGGACCTGCGTCGATTTCTTCCTTCGAGCAGATGTACGTACGCGATTCGACTCGCGCGACATCGGACGGATCGGAGTTGCCGAGGAAAGAGTTCGGCTTCTTCTCGTCGTTGAGGCGGGTGAAGGTTCCTGCCTCGACCAACTTCGTTGTCAGTCGGTCCCATTCTTCGTCCGAGCCGTCTGCGAAGACGACACGATCAGGCTGGGTGAGTTCGGCAACCTCTTGCACCCATGCAAGCAGTTCCTTGTGCTGCGTGGGGGGCGTGCCGTCAGTTCCATTGAGACCGGGAATGGTCGCTGAGGTCATCAAACTCTCCTGGGGTGAGCCGGAACCGGGTTCTCGTGACACCGGATGCAAACTGCAGCGCCCCGATACCAGTCGATCCCGGTGTCCCCCTCTCGACGGGGTCCAGCCGCGTCATCCACTCACGTGGATTTCACGGACGCCGGGTGTCCTATGTATTGAGGTTAACGCTGGCTGTTCACCTGCAGGTAATCGGGTGCGGTCAGAAATGTCACAGAAACGATTCAGTTGGTGTGTTCAGGTGCCTACCCGGCGCTCAGAGCACATAAACGGGCTCTCCGCATTTGAGCGGGGCGTGTGCTGATTTCATGCTGCTGGTCTCT
>NZ_CAIJDS010000038.1:0-71283 GCF_903819475.1 Rhodococcus sp. UFZ-B548 | reverse complement strand
GACCGCGGCGACATCACCGCCAACACGCTCGACGCAGCCGGCCACACGGTCGACGTCGTCGGCGCTCCCTGATTCACCAAGCTGTCGTACCCAACCCTCGAGGAGTAACAGTGTCGAATACCGTCACCATCACCGACGATTCCTTCAAGCAGGACGTCCTGGGCAGCGACAAGCCCGTTCTGGTCGATTTCTGGGCAACCTGGTGCGGCCCGTGCAAGATGGTCGCCCCGGTCCTCGAGGAGATCGCCGGCGAGAACAGCGAGAAGCTGACCGTCGCCAAGCTCGACATCGATGCCAACCCCGCGGCCGCGCGCGATTTCCAGGTCATGTCGATCCCGACGATGATCCTGTTCAAGGACGGCAAGCCGATCAAGACGATCGTCGGCGCCAAGGGCAAGGCCGCGCTGCTCAAGGACCTCGCAGACGTTCTCTGACGGCTGGGTGAGCATCGTGGATTCTCGCAATCCACAGAATTTCTGAGATAATCGATCGATGTGCCTGATCGGGTCTACGACCAGGCACATCGATCGAATTCGTTAACCGATCCGAGAGGCTTTCACGCATGCACAGACTCCGACACGGCGATCACGGCCCGGCCGTCGCCGAGATTCGGGGCACATTGACGAAGCTGGGATACCTCCATCACGGAACTTCCGGCATTCGACGTGAAAGCGCCGACGGTGCCCACTGGGTTGCACCCGACGCCATCTTCGATCATCAACTCGACAGCGCCGTTCGTGCCTTCCAGCAGCAGCGTGGGCTTCTTGTCGACGGCATTGTGGGCCCGGCAACCTATCGGTCACTTCGTGAGGCCTCGTACCGCCTGGGTGCCCGTACGTTGATCTACCAGTTGTCCGCGCCGCTGTACGGCGACGACGTCGCAGCGCTGCAGGCAAAACTGCAAGATCTGGGCTTCTACGCCGGCCGGGTCGACGGTTTCTTCGGTCCGCAAACCCACGAATCTCTCTCGTCTTTCCAGCGTGAAATCGGGATCGCTGCCGACGGTATCTGCGGACCGCAGACACTCCGTTCGCTGGAACTTCTGGGAACCCGCGTCACCGGTGGTTCCCCACATGCGATCAGCGAAGAGGAACTGGTGCGCCGCAAGGGCCCGCAGCTTGGCGGTAAGCGCATCGTCATCGATCCCGGCCTCGGCGGGCCGTCGACGGGCAACATCGTCAACGGCATCTCCGAAGCTGACATCCTCTGGGATTTGGCCATGCGCCTCGAGGGGCGGATGGCTGCAACCGGGATGGAAACTTTCCTCTCCCGCCCGCACAACGCCGATCCCACCGAGGCCGAGCGCGC
This sequence comes from Rhodococcus sp. UFZ-B548, assembly GCF_903819475.1. Classification (NCBI taxonomy): domain Bacteria; kingdom Bacillati; phylum Actinomycetota; class Actinomycetes; order Mycobacteriales; family Nocardiaceae; genus Rhodococcus; species Rhodococcus sp. UFZ-B548. Next base: position 69,975 of record NZ_CAIJDS010000038.1, on the reverse strand, counting down.
ACTGACATCCAATGCGTTCGACGCGGATCTGATGATCTCCCTGCGTTGCGACAGCAACTCGAGCCCTTCGGCAAACGGCGTCGCGAGCTTCCACTTCGGAAATTCGCACGGTTCGGTCTCGATGATCGGGCAGGTGTTGACCGGTTTCGTTCAGCGCGAGATCGTTGCGCGAACTCCGTTGCGGGACTGCAGAACTCACGGTCGGACGTGGGAGTTGTTGCGCCTCACCAACATGCCGACGGTGCAGATCGATCTCGGCTACCTGTCCAACGCGTCCGACGTTGCGGTACTGACGAATCCGCGGATGCGTGACACCATCGCCGAAGCCATCTTGATCTCGGTCAAACGGCTGTACCTGCTGGGTCAAGACGATCAGCCGACCGGCACCTTCACCTTCGCCGAGCTTCTCGCTGAAGAACTTTCGGTAGCCGACCGCATTTCGTAGGTCCTGCGGTCGGCACCTGCTCACACTCTGGCGAGCTCGCTGATCTCCACCATTTCGAGAGCTGCGGCCTTCAGTAGACGGTCGAGGGCTTCTTCGACGTCGACCTTCCATTCGTGATCTCGATTGAGTTCGAGACGAAGCCGCGGATAGCGATGGTGCGGTGCCACGACCTCGAAACCGTAGTCCTCGAGGAACTCGGCACTGATCATGCATTCTGCGGGTGAACATTCCAGAGCGGCCGTTGCGCTGGCCACGTCGGAAGCAGGTCCCAAGTCGTCGCTACGGATACCGAAGGCCTCGAGCGCACGAACTCCGCGTCGAACCAGATCTGTCACGACAGCGGCCATCAGGCTTGGCCCTAGTTCTTCCTCTATGCCCGAGGGCTCGAGGCGAAGGCTTGTCAGAAGCACTGCGTCCGAGCTGACCGGGCTGGTCGGAAACAGTTGCGCGCGCGGGATCATGCGGGGAGGGGCGTACAACGCACTTCCGAGCGGCTTACCGTCGCGGACGGCGACCTGTCCGCACGAACCCCACTCGAGCATGACCATCGACAGCCAGGCTTCCTTCTCGAATTCCTGATCGCAGAATCCTCGGGCGTCGTGAAGCGCGCCCGGGTCCATCTCCCAGAACACGCATCGACGCGCATGGGCGGAAAGCTGATCGAGGCTGTCGAGCGTGAGAGAGGTGATGACGTGAGTCGACACTGACTAACTCACTCTCCGTAGGTCCCCGAAGCGGTTTTGATGCTCGCCCGCCGCTTTTTTCTTCTCCAGGATAGGCCAGCTGTACCGAGTCGGCAGTGGCGCGAGAGTTGATCGCTCTAATGTATTGCTGTTCAACATCTTTCGTCCCGGTTCAAGATTTCGAGAAGCTCGGACCACCTAAATTCGTCACAGTGACGAAAATAGGTGGTGTGCCCGTTCATCGTCATTACGTCACCAAACGGGCATCCGAGTTCACTACGTCGATTTCTGCGCTTCCATCATTCCGACGATGCGTTGTAGGTCGTCGACCGAGCCGAATTCGACCACAATCTTTCCCTTCCGCTTGCCCAGACTGACAGTCACCCGAGTGTCGAACGAGTCCGACAACCGCTCGGCCACATCCTGCAGACCCGGCATCACGATGGGCTTGCGCTTCTGCGGGGGAGCGATCTCATTGTCCGCCCGGTTGGCAAGAGTGACGGCTTCCTCCGTCGCGCGAACCGACATTCCTTCGGCGACGATGCGTGCCGCCATGACTTCCTGAGCGTCGGCACCCGCCTCGAGGGACAGCAGTGCGCGAGCATGGCCGGCCGAAAGTACTCCAGCCGCAACGCGGCGCTGAACCGCCACCGGCAGCTTCAGCAGACGAATCATGTTGGTCACGACGGGACGCGAACGTCCGATCCGATTGGCCAATTCTTCGTGGGTTACTTCGAACTCCTCGAGCAACTGCTGATACGCCGCTGCCTCCTCGAGGGGGTTCAACTGCACTCGATGGATGTTCTCGAGGAGCGCGTCGCGCAACATCGAGTCGTCATCGGTTTCACGAATGATCGCCGGAATCTTCTCCAGCCCGGCTTCCTGGCTCGCGCGCCAGCGACGCTCACCCATGACAAGTTGGTACTTGTCACCGTGACGACGGACCACGATCGGCTGCATCAAGCCGAATTCACGGATCGAGTGAACCAACTCCGCGAGTGCTTCCTCGTCGAAAACGCTGCGAGGCTGCTTCGGGTTCGTCTCGATCAGGCTCGGTTCGATCTCCAGATAGACCGCGCCGGTCGGCTCGAGTTCGGTCTCCGGCTCAGCTTCCACCGGAGCCTTCGCCGCCGTCGCCTTAGCGGCTTTCGGCGCTTTCGGAGCTGCCTTCGTCGGTGGGGGAGGGGAGGGGTTGCGCTTGTCGACGCCGATTACGACGTCCGCTGCAGCCGATCCCAGACCCGGTGCCGTGGCCGGCCCAGTGGGGATGAGAGCAGCCAAGCCGCGGCCCAATCCACCTTTGCGTGCTTGACTCATCTCACTGCTCCTGGGTCGTTGTGGTGGCAGAGCGGGCGGCAAGTTCGCGTCCGGCGTCGAGGTAACTCATGGCGCCGCGTGAACCCGGGTCGTAATCGAGAACTGTCATTCCGTATCCGGGAGCCTCTGAAACCTTCACACTGCGGGGAATCACAGCGCGCAGTACGGCCTCGCCGAAGTGCTTGCGTACTTCTTCGGCGACCTGGTCGGCCAGCTTGGTCCGTCCGTCGTACATCGTCAGTAGGACGGTGGAGACATGCAGATCCGGATTCAGATGAGCCTGGACGAGTTCGATGTTGCGGAGCAACTGACCGACCCCCTCGAGGGCGTAGTACTCGCACTGGATCGGGATCAGGACTTCCTTGGCAGCGACCATCGCGTTGACGGTCAGCAGCCCCAGCGAGGGCGGGCAGTCGATGAGGACGAAGTCGACGTCGAGCTCTGCGAGCACCTTGTCGTTGAGCGCGCCTTTGAGTCGATTCTCGCGGGCAACCATGGAGACCAATTCGATCTCGGCGCCCGCCAGATCGATCGTCGCCGGGATGCAGAGAAGGCGCTCACTGTGCGGGCTGGTCTGGATCGCCTCCGGGGCCTTCACTTCGCCTATGAGCAACTCGTAACTGGAGGGGGTGCCCGAGGTATGGACGACGCCCAGAGCCGTGCTGGCGTTGCCCTGAGGGTCCAAATCGACCACGAGGACAGTGAGCCCTTGAAGAGCGAGCGCCGACGCAAGGTTCACCGTGGTCGTCGTCTTCCCGACGCCGCCCTTCTGGTTCGCGATGGTGATCACGCGGCGGAACGCCGGCTTCGGCAGTGTCACCGAATGGGGGTGAAGCACCTGGCTCGCTCGATGCGCGGCCGCCCCGATGGGAGTCTCCTCCGAGGAGATCGCCGCGTAGGGGGCGGTGAAATTGTCGTCGTCGTTGACGATCTGATCCGCACCCGCGCCCGTGTGCTGCTTCGGTGTTTCACGTGAAACGGCGGATTCAGATCGACCCGACATTGACTGCTCCTTCGATTGGGAATCGATCACTAGGTGCTCTCATCATCTGTACATTGCTCTCGATTGCATGCGTGTAAATCATCAACGCTGGCGACGCTTCGGGAGACGTTCGGCCTTCACCACCACGGTGGGGGTGCGGAGAATCTTGGCTCCACATTCGAGTATTTCCAACTTACCTGCGCCCAATTTGGTGAGCGCCGTACGGTCCCGCTCGATCTCCTCGGCGGCGCTCGAACCTTTGAGTGCCAACATCCGGCCGTGCTCGTGAATGAGTGGGAGGGACCAACGTGCGAGCTTCTCGAGAGGCGCCACGGCCCGCGAAGTGACCACGTCCGCACCGCCCGCTTCCTTCACAACACCCGATTCCTCGGCTCGCCCTCGGACAACCAATACGTCCAATCCGTTGGACTCGATGAACTCCGCGAGGTACACAGAGCGTCGAAGCAACGGTTCGACGAGAGTCACCTTCAAGTCCGGGCGGGCGATCGCGAGAGGGATTCCGGGTAGGCCGGCACCGCTCCCTACGTCCACAACCGACTCACCTTCGGCGATCAGTTCACCGATCACTGCGCAATTGAGAAGGTGACGCTCCCACAGTCGGGGAACCTCACGAGGACCAATGAGCCCGCGCTCGACACCATCCGTTGCAAGGGATTGGTAGTACCGTTCCGCGATCTCATATCTGTCACCGAACACTGCGCGCGCAGTCTCTTGTTCGTCCCAGTCAACCGACGCCGCACCATTCTGTTCCACGTGAAACATCCTCCCGCGTAAACCGCGAAATCAACAATCAAGACCGAAATCATTATCCGCTCTGGAGCCGACATGTGTTCGCTTCTGCACACCGACTCGCTGTGAGTCTGCCGACTCGTTCATTCTTTGGGAAGTATTCCGCCCAAAATTCAAGTGGGGGAGGGGAGGGGTTCACGTTCCACGTGAAACATCGCGCTGACAAATCTTCCAATTCTGATGCGTTTCACGTGAAACATAGCCGGAAGGTCGCATGGAGATAGTGGGTCGGTTTTCAATATCATCACAGTGACGAAACTGCCATGGGTAGTTACATGGATGGAATTCATGGCCAAAAAGGGGTAATTATCGACGAAAAGCGAGTTTCAGAAAATCGCCGGCTTCGGACAGTTTCAGTGTCTCGCCGCCGATTGCCACGAGCTACCCAACCTTCGACTTGACTCTCCTGTTGCGGGAGACCGGAGACTTGGCACCAGAAACCGAAATCAATCCAAGGAGCTTGGCACCACATGATGCGCATCGGAGAGTTCGCCCTCGCCTCTGGACTCACCGTGAAAGCACTCCACCACTACGACGCCATCGATCTACTCAAACCCGCACGGCACTCCGCAACATCGGCCTCGCGCTCGACACCGTTGCAGAAGCATTGAGCAACCCGCACTACATAAATTCCTTCATCGAACGGCACCGAGCACATGTCGCTGACGAACGCGCACGACAAGATGCTGACGCGGCGCAAGGGTCCGCGTTGATCGACTCACTTGAACTCGACTACACCGTGCGCCGTCGTTCCATGCCGGCTCAACACTGGGTTGGACTGCAACACGAAATCCGTAACCTCGAACTCGAGCAGGTTGAGTCGCCCCTGGCGACCCTGCGAATGGCCCTGACAGAAGCCGGCCACACGATCTCCGGTCCCTGGTGGACAACACTGCGCCAAACCGTAGAAGCTGAGGTCGTCGAAGTTCTGTTCTGCTGGCCGACTACCCAGATCCCCGCCGAGCCAGTTGGCATCTCCGGAACGATCGTCGAATCTGGCACACTCCCAGCGCGCGACGAACTGTTTGTGACACTCGAAACATCCGACGACGATTCCGATCTCGGCGATCTAGGCGCAGAAGCCGCACAGATCGCGATGATCGAGCAAGCAAACGATGACGGACTGGAGTTAGTTCACGGCAGCATCCGCCAGGTTGGAGTCTTCGCTGACGACGGCACACCAGAAGCCATTGAACTCGTGATCGCCATCCAATAGGCGTCCACTACCAATCTGGGATGGAGATCGAGAGCTCGGCGCAACAACCATCGATCCTGTTTCACGTGAAACGAAGGGCTGACTATTCCGGCTGGGGGAGGGGAGGGGCTCACATGTAGTACGCCGTGTTGTCGATCGAATATCCGAACGTGCACGGTGCGCCGCCGACACCCAATAAGGCAATGATGAAGCTGAGCATGACTGCTCTCCCGGATCCCCATGCCAGTGCAAGTGGAATGAATACGACGGCGACTACTCCCAGCGGCAACAACCAGCAGAGCCAATACTCCTCACCGCCCGGGCGGGAAAGACTGGACTTCCATTCTCTGCTGCGGTTCGAAGACCACGGGCCAACAACTCAGGCCGCACACGAGCATCCCGCTCAAAGCACTCAAGATCGCCGCCCGCCTCCGAGAGATGTTCGGATCGAAGTCTCGGTCTCTACCCATATTCGTACGACACCGTTGCAGCAGGGTATGTGGGCCGAGTTGGAACCTGGCCACCCCTATCCCTGGTACTCAGCGGTCTCCGCGTCACCCATACACCGTCGGACAAGCTGGACAGAAAGGCCCACGCCGGCGCGATTCGGCGACGGCAACGAGCCTCCGGTTGACGCCCGGCTCAGCCCGCCGGGGCCTCGAACACCATCCTCACCTCGGTCACCTGGTAGTTCGCCCGCTTGAACGCGGCGGCCATGGGCGTGTTGGGTACGTCCGTGGTCGCGGTGATGCGATTGGCGCCATCGGCTGCGTGAACGCGGGTGATCTCGCAGAGGATATCGTCCACGTAGCGGCACCCGCGCAGCTCGGGCACTACTCCGAGGTATCCGACGTTGCGGTGGTAGGGCGTCGCGGACGGGATCGCGAAGCCGACCAGCGTCCCGTCCATGGCCTCCGCCAGCCGCCACCACGATCGTTCGCCGGGGCACGACCGGTAGAACTCGAGATCGTCCCGGGCCTGGCTGACAATGTCCGTGGCCGCAATGCCTCGTTGTGTGGCGACGTCCAGGCTGCCGACAGCTACCCGCTGGAACACCGCGAGGAACTCATCATCGGAGGCGGGACGGAACATCAGACGCTCGGAAGGGGCGGGCACTCCAGCCGCAGGCGTCCACTCGAAACGCAGCCGCTCGATGATCTCGGTCAGTCCGGCCGCCTGGGCCGCCTCGCGACGCCAGGACACGGCGTCTGCGACGGCGGAATCCGCGTCCTGCCCGGCGGTCGGCACGACCAGCACATACTCAGGTTTCGCGTGGAACTCGGTGTGCGCCCGCGACATGAGTTCGGCAGCAAGCGCAGCACGATCCGGCACGTCTGCCAGCACGTGTAGGAAATCAAGGGCGAGCGGACGCTCGCTGTCCTCACGCCCCCACCACAGCGCACGCGCGACGATCCTGGAGCCGTCAACGGCGAACCAACTCCATTCCGGACGAAGCCGTCCGGCCGCCACCTCTTCCCGGAGCGAGTCAGCGTCGACGAACCCGACCGGATCGTTCATCGCGAACCCCACGGGCTCTTCCAACTCGGCCCGCGTCGCGGGTCGTATCAGCACCATTGCTTCCCTTCACGACGCTTCATTGACGACAGGTTCCGAAATAGAGATAGGACATGTCGACAACGATAGGCACCGGACCTTCACCGTGCCGCCGGATTCGGTTTCACGTGAAACACCTCTCGGACACAAAAGCGGGCCCCGGAAAATCCGGGGCCCGCATTCGATCAGGGGGGAGTGTCAGTCCTTGAGGACAACCACTCGACGAGACGGCTCAGCGCCTTCGCTCTCGCTGGAAACACCGGCGACCTTGGCGACGGCGTCGTGAACGATCTTGCGTTCGAACGGCGTCATCGGAGCAAGCTCTTCGCGTTCGCCGGTCTCGAGAACACGCTGTGCAGCTTCCGCACCGAGAGCACTGAGTGCCTCACGCCGGCCCGCACGCCACCCGGCGATGTCGAGCATCAAGCGGCTGCGCTCTCCGGTCGACTGCTGAACAGCCAGACGAGTCAGCTCCTGGAGAGCATCCAGAACCTCACCCTTACGTCCCACAAGCTTGGTCAGGTCGTCGCCGCCGTCGATGCTGACGATTGCCCGATCGCCCTCGACGTCAAGGTCGATGTCTCCGTCGAAATCGAGCACGTCGAGCAACTGCTCGAGGTAGTCGCCGGCGATCTCGCCCTCTTCGATCAAATCGTCATCGGAATCGTCGATGTCTACATCCACATCGGTAACCGGCGCAGTGGTCTCGGTGCTCACGTCTGCGTTCTCTCCATCCACAACGATGTCAGCTTCACTGGACATTGGTCGTTCTCTTTCCTGGATCAGCGCCGTTTATTGCGCTTGGGGGAGTTGCCGCGGTTGCTCTGTGGCCGGTTCTGTTTCGGTTTCGACGTCGAACCACCACTGGAACCCGAGGGCTTCGGCTGAGGCTTCTTGAGCGAAACTTCCGGGGCGTCACCGTCGTCGTCGGCTGAATCCGCGGTCTTCAGCGCAGCCGGGGATCCCTTCTTCTTACCGGGATCGGGACGGGCACCGGGCTTAGGCGCATTGTCGTTGCGGCGAGTGATCGCTTCCTGCTTCTTCGCTTCTTCTTCGGCATCGATCTTGCGGAAGACGAGGTGCTGCTGACCGTAGGTCCAGATGTTGTTCGACACCCAGTACAGGAGGATCGCGATCGGAAGGAACGGTCCACCGACCAGAACGCCGAGCGGGAAGACGTACAGCGCGAGCTTGTTCATGATCGCGGACTGCGGGTTCGCGGCAGCTGCTTCGCTCTGACGGGCAACCGAAGCGCGTGAGTTGAAGTGGGTCGCGATGCTGGCGATGATCATCAACGGAGCGGCCACGAGAATGATGTTCAGGCGTGACGGAAGCTCGGGAACGTTCTCGGTGACATAAGCCTGAAGCTGCGCAACCGGCGTCGTGATCGCGGCCGAGATGGGCGCGCCGAACAGACGAGCATCCAGGAACGACTGGACGTCAGTGGCCGAGAAGACGTAGTTCGGGGTGTTGAGGTTGTCCTCGGCGCTCATGCCCAGCTGGCCCATGCCGGTGCCGGTGCGGTTGAACGAGCGCAGGACGTGGAACAGACCGATGAACACCGGAGCCTGAGCCAAGACCGGGAGACAGCCCATGATCGGGTTGAATCCGTGCTCCTTCTGGAGCTTCTGCATCTCGACGGCCTGGCGCTGACGGTCGCCCGAATACTTCTTCTGCAATGCCTTGATCTGCGGCTGCAGTTCCTGCATCTGGCGGGTCGTGCGGACCTGCTTCACGAACGGCTTGTACAGAACCGCACGCAAGGTGAACACCAGGAACACCACGGAGAGCGCCCAGGCTATTCCGTTGTCCGGGCCGAGAATGAACCCGAAGACCTTGTGCCAGACCCACAGAATCGCGGATACCGGATAGTAAATGAAATTGAGCACGGCTCTAAGTACTCCTCTGTTCGTCCGTCGGACTGTGACACGCTGCGCGTGCTTCCGGACAGCTATGGCGGCTACCCGCATCACGGTCACGACGGGCAGGGACAGGGTCCCACCCTCCAGAATGCCAGGGGGCACACTTCGCCAACCGCACCACAGTCAAGAAAAGGCCTTTGATCGCCCCGTGAGTGCGCAGCGCTTCGACCGCGTATTCACTGCAGGTGGGGGTGAACCGGCAGGTCGGCATCCTCAAGGGCGACACATACGTCCGGTACAACTCGATACAGAAGATGAGCACAGTGGCGGGAGCGCGACGCACAGCCTTCAACACCGTGATGACACGGGAGGCTCTGGGAGTCTCGATCTGCTCAGAGAGCGGAGTACTCATGGCTCTTCACTTACCGACACCAATAGGTTCATTTTGGTCAGGCCCCCACGCAACTGCTTGGCCAGTTCGGCTGAACTGGCGGTAGCTGCGCCCGGAAGTGCGCGGATAACCACGTCCGTCTCCGGCGAAACCTGCCCGACGAAATCTGCACAGATATGACGAAGCCGGCGTGCGACTCGATGTCGAATCACCGCCGGCCCGACAGCCTTGCTCACGATCAGCCCGAAACGGGGACCGTGATTTGTTACTACCAGCGCCTCTACTTGCTCGCGATCGAACGCGTGCACGACAAGGTCGCGTCTTCCCATACGACGCCCGCGTCGCACCGCCACGGAGAAATCCGCGTGGCGACGCAACCGAGACGGCTCAGGCAACACCCCGAGCTCCTGAACTCGAAATCAGATCAGGCGGTGAGGGAATCGCGGCCCTTACGGCGACGCGCCGAAACGATTGCACGACCCGCACGGGTACGCATACGAAGACGGAAGCCGTGAACACGCGCGCGGCGGCGATTATTCGGCTGGAACGTCCGCTTGCCCTTGGCCACGGTCAACACTCCTCGAAGTTCATTGACGCCTCCCGGCGTCATTCAGTGATCGACGCCTTACGGCGCCTTTGGATCCAACAGGTACAGAACAATCAACTTCACTCGTTGTGGCTTGGAAGACCGATCCGACCTGACATATGTAGCCAGCACGAAGCGATCACCACCAGCGGGTGACCGTTCGAGGTTACTTACCACCGTTGCCAAGGTCAAACCAGCCCGATTCGGAGCCCTCCCGCGGCAACCACGGCGACACGCCGATACTTCCATAATTCCGCAGATTCCATTCGCGGTGTGCATACGGCCGTGACCTCGAGCGCGGCAGCAAGTGTGACCTTGGCAACAGTTCCGCTACGGACTGCAGGTGACCCGAAGGCAACCCGGACAGTTCCACCGGCGCATGCTCTCGACAAGGCCTCATCAGCACATACGGGCACGAGCGCCGGACGCGACCCCGAATCCCGAGTTTCCACATTCATCCACAGGGCTGTGAGTGTTGACGCATCCCCGACACCAAGTGGCGAACGCCTCGAGTTCCGACAAAGTTGCAGGTAGATCAATTTCTCGATCACTTTGACGAATTTGGTTGACGAAAAAACCGACTCAGTGCAGGTTTGTCCACATCTGTGGATAATTGTGTGGAAACACAGCCCAGGTGGCATATTCGTAGCCTGTTACGGGGTTCTCACCCCTGGTGGTAATCCACCGAATCATTCGACGCCGCAGCCATACGCTCGGCAGCTGCAGCACACCCACTGTCGGCGAAACACGGGAAGGAACCACGTGAACGACGATCCCAACGCGCTCGCACGGGTCTGGGTCGACGTGGTTGCAGAACTCACGAGTGATGACCCCGGAAGTAATCTTCCGGCTTTGAGCAGCAAGCAGAAGGCATTTGTCCGTCTGGTGAGGCCTCTCACACTTGCTCAGGGTTTTGCACTCCTCTCGGTTCCATCGCCATTTGCTCAAGAGACGATCGAGCGCGATCTACGCGAGCCGATCCTGCAGGCACTCGGACGCCACCTCGGCGGCCAGGTCGAGGGACTCGGTGTCCGCATCGCACTCGAAGACGATGCCGACGCACCCGCCGAACCGGTCGAGGAGCGCACGGGCAGCCGTCAGTTCGAGTCGGTCAACTCATCGGGCGCATACCGTCGGCGCAGATTCACCGAAGGCGACGGAGAACCTTCGGACTCCGAGACTGCCGAGACCGAAGAAGTCGACGACGACCGCGAAGCACTCGCGAGCGTTCACGAATCGTGGCCGTCGTACTTCACGAAGCCGCCCGCTACTCCTTCTGCTTCTGGGTCCGGCGCGAACAGTCTCAACGCGAAGTACACCTTCGACACTTTTGTGATCGGATCGTCCAACCGATTCGCTCATGCCGCTGCCGTCGCGATCGCGGAGGCGCCGGCGCGTGCGTACAACCCCTTGTTCATCTGGGGAGCTTCGGGCCTGGGCAAGACGCACCTTCTTCACGCCGCCGGCCACTACGCACAGCGACTGTTCCCCGGCATGCGGGTCAAGTACGTCTCGACCGAAGAATTCACCAACGACTTCATCAACAGTCTTCGTGACGACCGCAAGGTCGCGTTCAAGCGTCGATACCGGGAAACGGACGTCCTGCTGGTCGACGACATCCAGTTCATCGAAGGCAAGGAAGGTATCCAGGAGGAGTTCTTCCATACCTTCAACACCTTGCACAACGCGAACAAGCAGATCGTCGTCTCCTCGGACCGTCCGCCCAAGCAGTTGGCAACCCTCGAGGAGCGTCTGCGGACGCGCTTCGAATGGGGCCTGATCACCGACGTTCAGCCGCCTGAGCTCGAGACGCGTATCGCGATTCTGAGCAAGAAGGCGAGGATGGATCGCCTCGAGGTCCCGCACGACGTCCTCGAGTTGATCGCCAGCCGTATCGAGCGCAACATTCGTGAACTCGAGGGCGCGTTGATCCGCGTCACCGCTTTTGCCTCGCTCAACCGCCAGCCGTTGGATCTGACGTTGGCCGAGGTGGTCCTGCGCGATCTGATGCCCGATTCGTCGAGCCTCGAGATCAACGCGGCGACGATCATGGCGGTGACGGCCGAATACTTCAACATGTCGATCGACGACCTGTGTGGGCCGGGTAAGGCCCGGCCACTCGCTCAGGCCCGCCAGATCTCGATGTATTTGTGCCGTGAGCTCACTGATTTGTCATTGCCGAAGATCGGTCAGACGTTCGGCCGTGACCACACGACGGTCATGTACGCCGACAAGAAGATCCGTAAGGAAATGACGGAACGCCGCAAGGTGTACGACCAGGTTCAGGAGTTGACCGCAAGGATCAAGCAGCGCTCCAAGCGCTGACCTGCACTTATTTCGATCGATGCCGCTCGAGGCAGAGGTTCCCTCGAGCGGCATCGGTGTATTCGAAGGGTTCCACGTGCGGTCCCCTCGAGGGCGGTTGTCCACCTCGAGGGACGACACGCCGGAGTCGGACACGCCGATAAGAACAAACTCTTCGTTTCTTGTGAAAAGTATTCACATCTGTGGATAACTGTGTTGATAACTCCGAAAGTCTGTGGAGTTCTCGAGGAGGAATCCGAAAACTTTCAGAGAGTGCACAGAGGGGGTCGATTGGTCCTCGAGTCTGTCCTCGAGAAGTGCACAGGCCCTCGAGGGGACCTACCAGCGTCGACAACCGTTGCTCCACAGATTGCACAGGACTTATTACTACTACTGAGAATTTCCTAGGAAAAGCTCTTTGAAAATAGTTCTGGGGACAACTCCTGTTGAGAACCTCGCCTCAGGCTGCGCTCGTCCCGGCTTCGGCTTTCCACTTGCGCCCTCGAGGGCATACGGTGGGCATCGCTTGGTCTGTGTCAGACTTCAAGTGAGCTGATGCAGATCCGCAGCAGACGAACATGCCTACCGAGAGGAATAACCCGGCGATGGAGCTTGGAAGCCTGAAGTTTCGCGTTTCCCGGGAAGAGTTCGCTGATTCAGTAGCGTGGGTTGCTCGTAGCCTGCCCTCGAGGCCGCCTGTGCCGGTTCTCGGCGGAGTTCTTCTCGACGCAACCGAAGCCGGCCTCACCGTTTCCGGGTTCGACTACGAGGTATCTGCGCAGGTCCGCGTCTCGGCAGATGTCACAACTGCAGGTCAGGCACTCGTCTCCGGACGCCTCCTTGCCGATATCACCAAGTCGCTTCCCAACAAGCCGGTCGATGTGACCCTCGAGGGCACTCGCGTGCTCATCTCGTGCGGAAGCGCCAAGTTCTCCCTGCCCACGATGCCGGTCGAGGACTACCCCCAGCTTCCGACGCTTCCGCAGCAGTCCGGGTCCATTCCCGTCGACCTGTTCTCCGAAGCCATCAGCCAGGTAGCCGTTGCAGCGGGCAAGGACGACACCCTTCCCATGCTCACGGGTATCCGTGTCGAGATCGAACAGAATTCGATCGTCCTCGCCGCTACCGACCGCTTCCGTCTCGCCGTTCGTGAACTCGAGTGGACTCCGGCAAACCCTGACGTCCAGGCTGCTGTTCTCATCCCGGCCAAGACTCTGTCCGAGTCCGCGAAAACGCTTGCCGGCAATGCAAATTCGCCGGTCGAGTTGGCTCTCGGTTCCGGTACAACCATCGGAAACGACGGACTCCTCGGCATCGTCAACGACGGACGCCGCACCACGACGCGCCTCCTCGACGCCGAGTTCCCGAAGTTCCGTCAGTTGCTGCCTGCTCAGCACACCGCGATGGCAACGGTCGAGGTCACGCCTCTCATCGAGGCCATCAAGCGTGTAGCACTCGTCGCCGAGCGTGGCGCACAGGTTCGCATGCAGTTCTCCGCTGACGGTCTGCTCCTCTCTGCGGGTGGCGACGACGCCGGCCGCGCAGAAGAGACACTCAACGCGTCGTTCCAGGGCGAAGCACTCACCATTGCGTTCAACCCCGGTTACCTGATCGACGGGTTGAACTCGCTTCACAGCGAAAACGTTCTGTTCGGCTTCACCACTCCCAGCCGTCCGGCTGTTCTTCGCCCCGCGGCCGAGGAAGAGCCCACGGCAGACGAGTCCGGTAACTTCGCTGCGCCCTCGAGCGAGTACACGTACCTGCTGATGCCGGTTCGCCTCCCGGGCTGAGTGGTACCCCGCACTTCAGTTCGCGCCTGACCAGGGAGAACAGTATGAAGATCGGACTCGTAGGTCTCGGCAAGATGGGTTTCAACATGCGTGAGCGCTTGCGCGCGCATGGCCTCGAGGTGATCGGATACGACCCTCGACCGGAAGTCACCGATGTCGGGTCACTTGCCGAACTCGCTGCTTCCCTCGAGGGACCTCGAGTCGTCTGGGTGATGGTTCCGGCCGGTGAAATCACCCAGAGCACCATTGCCGAGCTGGCTGATGCCCTCGCGGGTGGCGATCTGGTCATCGACGGTGGGAACTCGCGTTACACCGACGATGCTGTCCATGCCGAGCTTCTGGGCGCCCGTGGGATCGGTTTCCTCGACTGCGGTGTCTCCGGTGGCATCTGGGGCCGTGAGAACGGCTACGGCCTGATGGTTGGCGGATCCGAGCCCGACGTGGCGAAGGCAATGCCGATCTTCGACGCCCTTCGCCCCGACGGCGACGCTGCAGACGGCTTTGTCCACGCCGGCCCCGTCGGTGCTGGTCATTACGCGAAGATGGTGCACAACGGCATCGAATACGGCCTGATGCAGGCGTATGCCGAGGGGTACGAGCTCCTCGAGGCGGAAAGCCTGATCGCGGACGTTCCGGGCGTGCTCCGAGCTTGGTCGAAGGGAACCGTCGTACGTTCGTGGTTGCTCGATCTGCTTGTCGACGCCCTCGAGGAGGATCCGGAGCTTGCGCAGATCACGGGCTATACCGAGGATTCCGGTGAGGGCCGCTGGACGGTAGAGGAAGCTATCAAGCACGCTGTCCCCGCTCCCGTCATCTCCGCTGCTCTGTTCGCGAGATTTGCTTCACGACAGGATGATTCACCGGCCATGAAGGCGGTGTCGGCCTTGCGTAATCAGTTCGGTGGTCACGCGGTCAAGAGCGCTTCGCCCAAGAATTCGGCTTCTGGAAGCTAAGTGTTCGTTCGTAGATTTTCGCTGCGGGACTTCCGATCCTGGGATTCGCTGACGCTGGACCTCACGCCGGGAACAACTGTCTTCCTCGGTTCGAACGGGCACGGTAAAACCAACGTCCTCGAGTCACTGGGGTATCTGTCCACGCTGTCCTCTCATCGAGTGTCCACGGATGCACCGATGATCCGCAGCGGTTCCGCCAGTGCTTTTGCGGGTGCAACTGTGGTCAACAATGGGCGCGAACTGACCATCGACGTCGAACTGATCGAGGGAAAGTCCAACCGCGCCAGGATAAATCAGTCGCCGACGCGTCGTCCGCGGGAAGTACTGGGAATTCTGCAGTCGGTGATGTTCGCGCCGGAAGACCTGTCGTTGGTTCGCGGAGATCCTGGCGATCGTCGACGCTATCTCGACGAGTTGTTGACGTCGCGGATACCCCGAATGGCTGCTGTCCGTGCGGATTACGACAAAGTGCTGCGTCAGCGCTCAGCCCTACTCAAAACTGCTGGTGCGGCTTTGCGCCGCGGTTCTCGTGGTGGCGAGTCCGACAACGTCCTCTCAACCCTCGAGGTGTGGGACGGGCATCTGGCCGCTCACGGCGCACAATTGTTGGCCGGGCGCCTCGAGTTGGTCCATGATCTGGCGCCCCACCTGGCGGAGTCGTATCGTTCCATCGCACCCGAATCCCGGCCGGCGTCGATTCGATACAAGAGCAGCCTGGGTTCGTCGTTGGATCCCGAATTCACTGATCCTGCAAGGATTTCCGGCATCGACGACGTTGCATACCTCGAGGAGAGATTCCATCTCGAGTTGGCACAGATGAGGTCGAAGGAAATCGATCGCGGAGTGTGTCTGGTCGGTCCGCATCGGGACGACCTGGAGCTGGTTCTCGGCGACAGTCCGGCGAAAGGCTTTGCCAGTCATGGTGAATCGTGGTCATTCGCGCTTTCGCTGAGACTGGCAGGTTTTGCCCTGTTGCGCGCGGACGGCAGCGACCCGGTCCTGATGCTCGACGACGTATTCGCGGAATTGGACCGTCGTCGGCGTCGTGCGCTCGCCACCGTTGCGGCTACCGCAGAACAGGTGCTGATCACGGCCGCCGTTCCCGAGGACGTACCGGACGAACTCGAGGCGGCCAAGTTCGGCGTCGAAGCCTCCGATACCGGAGACGGTCGGATATCCCGGATAGTGCCCGTAGGCTCGACGGATCAGGAGGTCGAGTTCGATGACTGAAGACAGCAGCGCGGCCCCGGAGCCCGAGCTCAAGGGGATCGATCTGGCGCGCCGTGCCCTCGAGGAGGCACGCGCGACAGCCAAAGCCAACGGCAAGGCCGTCGGGCAGGGGCGCTCGTCGCCCAAATACGGAAGTGGCCGCCCGCGTCGACGCAGCGGTTGGTCCGGCCCCGGCCCGGATGCGCGGGACCCTCAGCCGTTCGGTGCTCTCACCAGCGCTATCTCCAAGTCGCGTGGGTGGTCCCCCAAGGTGTCCGAGGGCACGGTCCTCGGTCGGTGGCCGCAGGTCGTCGGTGAAGACATCTCCGCGCACGCCGAGCCGATCTCTCTGAAAGAAGGCGTTCTCAGCATCTCCGCCGAGTCGACGGCGTGGGCTACCCAGTTGCGCATGATGCAGTCCCAGATTCTGGCCAAGATCGCTGCTGCGGTCGGTGACGGCGTCGTGAAGACACTGCGCATCACCGGTCCGAGTGCGCCTAGCTGGCGCAAGGGTGAAAGGCATGTGAAAGGCCGCGGACCTCGCGATACGTACGGCTGAGGAAAACTCAACCAGGACCTGGTTCTACCTATTACTTCGTGTTACAGTTAAAACTCGCTAGTGAGTGAACTGTGTCACAAGGCTGTCGTTCCCTACCGATCGGCAGGCATGAAGGAGTAGCTAGATGTCGCAGAAGATATCGACACCCGCTTCGTCGTTCGCCGAGCCGGATCACATCCTGTTGCAGGCTCGCAATGTCGAGTTCGACTGGTCCGATCTGCCTATGCACTGGATTCCGGGCGATCCGTTCAGCACACACGTTCTCAACGTGCTTCACCTCCTGCTCCCAGCCGGTGAGGAGTGGTTTGTCGAGACCTTCAAGGAAGCTCTTCCTCTGATCGAGGACGAGAAACTCCGTGAAGACGTCGTCGGATTCATCGGCCAAGAGGCGATGCACTCCAACGCGCACTCGGGTGTCCTCGTCCATCTGAAGGAAAACGGCCTGGATCCGACGCCGTACACCCAGCAGATGGAGTGGGCATTCTCGAAACTGCTCGGACCGCGCCCGATGACGGGACTGCGCGCCGAGAATCACCTGGTGGAGCGTCTGGCTATCATCGCGGCCATCGAACACATCACTGCTTTCCTCGGCGACTGGGTGCTCAACGCCAAGGGGCTCGACAAAGCCGGCATGCACCCGACCATGCTTGATCTTCTTCGCTGGCACGGCGCCGAAGAAGTCGAACACCGCGCCGTCGCGTACGACGTGATGCGCTACTTCGACAAGCGTGAGACCCGGCGGATCCGTACCCAGATCCTCGTCACGCCCGCAATCGTGTGGCTGTGGATTCGTGGAACCCGGTTCTTGATGCGCAACGATCCCGAGCTTGCCGCTCAGGCTCCCAGCCGTCGAAGGCCCCACCTGTCCGATTTCATCGCGGCCGGAAAGCGTGGCACAGTTCCCACGTCGTTCGAGCTGGTCAAGCGGATGTCGACGTACTTCAGCAAGTCCTATCACCCCAGTAACGAGGGCTCGACCGCCCAGGCGGTGCAGTACCTGGCGTCGTCACCCGCAGCTCAGGCGGCTGCACGGTGATTTCACTCTCGAGGGTCAAGGACGTCATCTCCGGGCACGACGGGTTGCCGCGTTTTCCGGCGCCACCCGATTTGTCCGGAAAGAACCGTCCCGACCGCGCCATGCGCATCACGGAGTTATTGGCGGACAAGTACCTTCGGGTGTTGACGGCCTACGACTACAACCCCGAGATCGCTGGCCACAACCCCGACACGGCCATGAACATGGTGGTCAGTACGCGTGAGGTGGTGGCGACCGACGAGAACGTCGTTCGCCTGCGCTTCGAATCCGCCGACGGTTCACCGATTCCGCCGTGGCATCCGGGTTCGCACCTGGACTTCCATCTACCTTCGGGTCTGCGGCGTCAGTATTCGCTGTGCGGCGACCCTGCCGATCGCACGGGATACAGTGTCGCGGTTCGTCGGATCCCCGACGGCGGTGGCGGTTCCATCGAGATGCACGCTCTCCAGCCGGGTGAGCACGTCACGGTACGCGGCCCTCGCAACGGATTTCCCTTTGTGGGTGAAGGCAGTGCACTGTTTGTTGCCGGCGGTATCGGTATCACGCCGATCATCGCAATGGTCCGTGCGGCAAGAGAATTGGGAATGGACTGGTACTTCGTGTACTCGGGCCGCTCTCGTGAATCCATGCCGTTCCTCGACGAGATCGCGAGCTGGGAACCCGAGCGTGTCTTCGTGCGCCCGGACGACGAGTTCGGATTACCCACCACCGCAGACCTTCTCGGACGAGCACCAGTCGGCGGCGCCGTGTACTGCTGCGGCCCGACGCCGATGCTCGACGCCGTTCGCCGCGGATTCCGCGATACACCCTCCACCGCTTTGCATTTCGAGCGGTTCGGGGCTCCGCCGGTGATCGACGGCAAGGAATTCGAAGTGCAGCTTGTCAATTCGGGTCAGGTGCTCACCGTGCCCGCCGACGAGTCCGCGCTCGACGTCATCAAGAAGACATTGCCCGGTGTCGGGTACTCGTGTCAGCAGGGTTTCTGCGGAACCTGTCGTGTGAAGGTACTCGCGGGCAAGCCCGATCACCGCGAAAGGCGTCTGACCGACACCGAACAGGAAACGGAGATGCTCATCTGCGTATCCCGTTCCGACGGTGGACGTCTCGTTCTCGATCTCTAGATATTCCCGACTCCGAAGGGTTCGACAATGTCGAAGCACTCTCCTGTCCATGCCGTGACCGCGCGTCGCGTAACCAACGGTTCCGTCAGCCTGGCAGTGTTCGAGCAGGGCAAGGCAGACGGCGAGACCATCGTCCTGGTGCATGGTTGGCCCGACACCCATGAATTGTGGAACCGCATCGTGCCTTTGCTGGCAGACGACTTCCGCGTCGTCAGCTACGACAGTCGCGGGGCCGGTGAGAGCACGATCCCCTCGAGGGTGCAGGACTACCAACTGAGCGCACTGGCCGGCGATCTTTTTGCCGTCATCGACGCGGTCAGCCCGGGCAAGCCGGTGCACGTCCTGGCACATGACTGGGGATCTGTGGAAACGTGGGAAGCGGTCTGCGAGCCGGGTGCCGAAGAGAAGATCGCGTCGTTCTCGTCCATCTCGGGCCCCAATCTCGATCATCTCGGCAAGTGGATCCGGGCGAGCGTGTCCAAGCGTCGTTTCCTCGGCCCGGCGGCGCAGGGAATTGCGTCGGCCTACACCGTTCTGTTCCAGATTCCCGGGTTGTGCACCCTCCCGTTGCGTCTGTGGTTCTCCAAGCATTGGCCGGCATTTCTGGGCTTCTTCGACGGTCTGGACCCCCGTGTGGTCAACACCGCGCCCACCATCGCCGACGACATGGTGAACGGACTCAAGCTTTATCGCGCGAACATCCGGCCGTCTCTCGGCAAGCCACGGGATCGGTACACGGACGTGCCTGTTCAGCTCATTTTGAACAAGTACGACAAAGCCGTTCGTCCGGTGGGATACGAAGACACCGAAAAATGGGTCTCCGACCTGCAGCGACGTGAAATTGCCGCGGGACACTGGTCGCCGTTTTCACATCCGAGCGAGGTTGCCGAACATGCGCGGGCATTTATCGCGAGCCTGAGAGAGCGTCGCTCGGAGAAGCAAAGTTCCTAGCGTTTCACCTTCAGGGGATCGTAAAAATTCGTCTGCGGCGCAGCCAGGGGTGTCATTGGCCGCTTCTAGTCGGTGCTTACCAGTAAGATGGTCAACGGTAACTAGCGGCAACATTCTCGAACCCGCTCCGACGACACCCGCAAGGGCTTGCTGACGGCTGCGCTCGAGTATTGACGGAGAAGGAGAGCTACCCACCCGTGGCTGCCCAGAAGTCAGATACAAGCACTTCCAGCAAGGACTACAACGCGTCGTCCATCACCGTCCTCGAAGGACTCGAGGCAGTACGTAAGCGTCCAGGCATGTACATCGGTTCCACCGGTGAACGCGGCCTGCACCACCTCATTTGGGAGGTCGTCGACAACTCGGTCGACGAGGCGATGGCCGGACACGCCACCAAGGTCGAGGTCACCCTCCTCGAAGACGGCGGAATCCGCGTCATCGACGACGGCCGTGGCATCCCGGTCGGCATGCACGCCTCCGGAGTACCCACCGTCGAGGTCGTGCTGACCCAGCTGCACGCCGGCGGCAAGTTCGACTCCGACTCCTACGCCGTCTCAGGTGGTCTGCACGGCGTCGGTATCTCGGTGGTCAACGCGCTCTCCACCCGGCTCGACGTCGACATCAAGGTCGACGGCTACCGGTGGCAGCAGACGTACACCGATTCCAAGCCGGGAGAGCTCGTACAGGGCGACCCGACGAAGGAGACCGGCACCACCGTCAGTTTCTGGGCTGATCCCGAGATCTTCGAGACCACCCGCTACAACTTCGAGACCGTTGCGCGTCGTCTGCAGGAAATGGCCTTCCTCAACAAGGGCCTGACCATCACGCTGACCGACGAGCGCGCCGAGGTCATCGACGACGAAGCCGCCGAGGTGGCCGAGGCTCCCAAGTCTGCTGCCGAAGAAGCCGAAGAAGCTGCTCAGGCAGCGCCGCGTAAGTCCAAGACCCGTATCTACCACTACCCCGGTGGACTCGAGGACTACGTCCGGCACATCAACAAGAGCAAGACCCCGATCCACAACTCGGTCGTGGGATTCACCGCCAAGGGCACCGGCCACGAGCTCGAGGTCGCAATGCAGTGGAACTCCGGCTACTCGGAGTCCGTGCACACCTTCGCCAACACGATCAACACCCACGAGGGTGGTACCCACGAAGAGGGCTTCCGCGCCGCACTGACCGCAACGGTCAACAAGTACGCGCTCGAAAAGAAGCTGCTCAAGGACAAGGATCCCAAGCTCACCGGTGACGACATCCGTGAAGGACTCGCGGCCATCATCTCGGTGAAGGTCGGTGAACCCCAGTTCGAGGGTCAGACCAAGACCAAGCTCGGCAACACCGAGGTCAAGTCCTTCGTACAGAAGGCGTGCAACGAGCACCTCGCGCACTGGTTCGAGGCGAACCCCGCCGACGCGAAAACCATTGTGAACAAGGCTGTTTCGTCGGCGCAGGCCCGCGTCGCCGCGCGTAAGGCGCGTGAGCTGGTCCGTCGTAAGAGTGCGACCGACCTCGGTGGCCTGCCAGGCAAGCTCGCCGATTGCCGCTCCAACGATCCGGAGAAGTCCGAGATCTACATCGTGGAGGGCGACTCCGCAGGCGGCTCGGCCAAGTCCGGCCGAGACTCGATGTACCAGGCGATCCTCCCGCTTCGCGGAAAGATCATCAACGTCGAGAAGGCGCGTATCGATCGCGTCCTCAAGAACACCGAAGTCCAGTCGATCATCACCGCGTTCGGCACGGGCATCCACGACGAGTTCGACATCGCCAAGCTGCGCTATCACAAGATCGTGCTCATGGCCGACGCCGACGTCGACGGTCAGCACATCGCAACGCTGCTGCTCACGCTGCTGTTCCGCTTCATGCGGCCGCTCGTCGAGCACGGCAAGGTCTACCTCGCGCAGCCGCCGCTGTACAAGCTCAAGTGGCAGAAGGGTGCGCAGCCGGAATTCGCGTACTCCGACCGCGAGCGCGACGCGATGGTCAAGGCAGGCCTCGAGTCCGGCAAGAAGATCAACAAGGACGACGGCATCCAGCGCTACAAAGGCCTCGGCGAGATGAACGCCAAGGAGCTGTGGGAAACCACGATGGACCCGACGGTGCGCGTTCTGCGTCTCGTCACGCTCGACGACGCGGCTGCTGCCGACGAGCTGTTCAGCGTGCTGATGGGCGAAGACGTCGAAGCACGACGCAGCTTCATCACCCGCAATGCCCGGGACGTTCGTTTCCTCGACGTGTAGGCCTGCGGCCCTGTGAGCGGTTGCGGAGTCCCCGGACTCCTTTTCCGCGCACAGGGGCTTGCCCCCTCTTTTAAGAAAGTGAGCTCATGACCGACACCACGTTGCCACCGGACGGTCCGCAACACGACCGGATCGAACCGGTCGACATCCAGCAGGAAATGCAGAACAGCTACATCGACTACGCCATGAGCGTCATCGTCGGTCGCGCTCTGCCGGATGTCCGCGACGGACTCAAGCCGGTGCACCGCCGCGTGCTCTACGCGATGTACGACAACGGATATCGCCCAGACCGCGGATACGTGAAGTCTGCCCGTCCGGTCGCCGAGACCATGGGTAACTACCACCCCCACGGCGACTCCTCGATCTACGACACGTTGGTCCGTATGGCCCAGCCGTGGTCACTGCGTTACCCGCTCGTCGACGGTCAGGGAAACTTCGGATCCCGCGGCAACGACGGCGCAGCCGCCATGCGTTACACCGAGTGCAGGCTCACGCCGCTCGCGATGGAAATGCTGCGCGAAATCGACCACGAGACAGTCGATTTCACCCCGAACTACGACGGTAAGACGCAGGAACCGACGGTTCTGCCCAGCCGTATCCCGAACCTTCTGATCAACGGTTCCAACGGCATCGCCGTCGGTATGGCCACCAACATTCCGCCGCACAACCTGCGTGAAGTTGCCGAGGCCATCTACTGGGCGCTCGAGAACTTCGAGGCGGACGAGGAAGCCACCCTCGCGGCCGTCATGGAGCGCATCAAGGGACCCGACTTCCCGACGCACGGGCTCATCGTCGGTGGACAGGGCATCCAGGATGCCTACACCACCGGCCGTGGCTCCGTCCGTATGCGCGGCGTCGTCGAGATCGAGGAAGATGCCAAGGGCCGCACCACGATCGTCATCACCGAGCTGCCCTACCAGGTCAACCCGGACAACCTGATCACCTCCATCGCGGAGCAGGTTCGTGACGCGAAGATCGGTGGCATCTCCGACATCCACGACGAGTCCTCGGACCGCGTCGGCATGCGCATCGTCGTCACCGTCAAGCGTGACGCCGTTGCCAAGGTCGTGCTGAACAACCTCTACAAGCACACCCAGCTGCAGACCAGCTTCGGCTGCAACATGCTCTCCATCGTCGACGGAGTGCCGCGCACGCTGCGCCTCGACCAGATGATCCGTCTGTACACGACGCATCAGCTCGAGGTCATCGTTCGTCGTACCAGGTACCTGCTTCGCAAGGCACAGGAGCGCGCCCACATCCTGCGCGGTCTGGTCAAGGCCCTCGACGCTCTGGACGAGGTCATCGCCTTGATCCGTGCGTCGCAGACCGTCGACATCGCTCGCGCCGGATTGATGGAACTCCTCGACGTCGACGAGATCCAGGCCGACGCCATCCTCGGCATGCAGCTGCGTCGTCTGGCCGCCCTCGAGCGTCAGAAGATCGTCGACGAGTTGGCCGAGATCGAACTCGAAATCGCGGACCTCGAAGACATTCTGGCTCGCCCGGAGCGTCAGCGCGCGATCGTTCGTGACGAGCTCAAGGAAATCGTCGACAAGTACGGCGACGACCGTCGTACCCGCATCATCGCCGCCGACGGAGACGTCAACGACGAGGATCTGATCGCCCGTGAAGACGTCGTCGTCACGATCACCGAGACCGGTTACGCCAAGCGCACCAAGACCGATCTCTACCGATCGCAGAAGCGCGGCGGCAAGGGTGTTCAGGGTGCCGGCCTCAAGCAGGACGACATCGTCTCGCACTTCTTCGTCACCTCGACGCACGACTGGCTGCTGTTCTTCACCACGAAGGGCCGCGTCTACCGCGCGAAGGCTTACGAGCTGCCCGAGGCGAGCCGTACCGCTCGCGGTCAGCACGTTGCCAACCTCCTGGCCTTCCAGCCGGACGAGCGCATCCAGTCCGTCATCCAGATCAAGACGTACGAAGACGCGCCATACCTGGTGCTCGCCACACGCAACGGTCTGGTCAAGAAGTCCAAGCTCACCGACTTCGACTCCAACCGCAGCGGTGGCATCGTCGCCATCAACCTGCGCGGTGAAGACGAACTGGTCGGCGCTGTTCTCTGCTCTGCCGACGACGACCTGCTTCTCGTCTCGGCACAGGGCCAGTCGATCCGTTTCTCGGCCACCGACGAGGCACTGCGTCCGATGGGCCGCGCCACTTCCGGTGTCCAGGGCATGCGTTTCAACGGTGACGACGAGCTGCTCTCGCTCAACGTCGTTCGTGAAGGAACGTTCCTCCTGGTCGCCACCTCGGGCGGTTACTCCAAGCGAACCGGCATGGAGGATTACCCGGTGCAGGGTCGCGGCGGCAAGGGCGTGCTCACGATTCAGTACGACAAGAAACGTGGCACTCTGGTCGGTGCGCTCATCGTCGACGACGACGACGAGCTGTACGCGATCACCTCGGGCGGCGGCGTCATCAGGACGGCTGCCAAGCAGGTTCGTAAGGCGGGACGCCAGACCAAGGGCGTGCGTCTGATGAACCTCGGCGAAGGCGACACATTGCTCGCGATTGCGCGCAACGCCGACGAGCCCGAAGAGCTCGCTGCAGAGACCACCGACAACGCAGACAATGCCGATGGAGCTAAGGAGTCCTAGTGAGCACTCCCAACCAGCCGGGCAGTGACCAGAAGAGTGAAAGCACTTCAGGTTCGACGCCACCGAAGCCGGAGCAGGCAACTGCTCCGGCGGGGCCGCAGACCTCGAAACCTGCAGCTCCAGCGGACGGCGGACCCAAAGCTTCCGAGGCAGCTCCGGCGCCCAAGGCACCGGAGCCGCCTCGCGGCCCGTCGGATTCGGCCCAGAAACCGGCGGCTGCGGCTCCCGACGCCGCGGGTGCGGCCAAGGGTCAGGCTCCTTCCGCTCCTTCTGTGGCTCCGGCTGCGCCGGTAACCCCGGCGAAGGGTGATGGTCAGGCTCCGCCGCAACCGGTCGCCAATCAGGCTCGTGGCAGCCAGGCACCGCCGTGGCAGCGGGGACCCCAGCCGTCAGGCCAGCCTCAGGGTCAGCCATCTCAGAACCCCGCTGCTCAGAATCCGGCGTCCAAGGCCCCGGCGTCGAAGGCTCAGCCACCGCAGAATCAGGCTCCGCAAAGTCAGCCGCAGACCAACATCACGCGCCCGGCCGGCGCTGGTGCTCCTGCAGGTCGACCGGCAGCTCCTGCTGGGGGTAAGCCGCCTGCGGGTCCGCAGCGTCCTGCAGCGGCAGGCCCGGCACAGGGTGGTCCGGCACAGGGTGGTCCGGCCAAAAACCCAGCGCAGGGTGGTGCGCCGAAGGGACAGCCGCAGGCGGGTCGCCCTGCTGCCGGTGCACAGACAGGTCGTCCTGCCGGCAACCCGTCGGCGCGTCCTGTCGTGACAGGAACGGCAGCTGCCGCAGCTACTGGTGGCGTCGCCGGCGCAGCGGCAGCCAAGGCTGTTGCACCCTCGGGCGCAAATCCCAAGGCTGCAAATGCCACGGCCGCCAATCCCACCGTCGCTAATCCGAAAGCAAAAGCCGCCGCGATCGACGGGCCGACTCGGCACATCGATCGCAAGGATCTGCCGAAGGACATGCCTGACCTCTCCGAGGCCAAGCATCCGTTGCCTGCTGCGGTGAAGGGTGAGAAAACTCACGCCGTATCGGCTTCGGTCGTGGACGGTGCGCCACTGCGCGCAACGGTCCAGATCCGTCGTATCGACCCGTGGTCCACGCTCAAGATCACGTCCGTGATCTCGGTGTCGCTGTTCTTCGTGTGGATGGTGGCCGTCGGACTGCTCTACGTCGTTCTCGACGGCATGGGTGTCTGGGATCGCCTGAACAACGCGTTCACCGACATCGTTGCCGACGGCGGCTCCGACGGTCTGGTGACGGCCGGCCAGGTGTTCGGCTACGCCGCGCTGATCGGTATCGCGAACATGGTGCTTTTCACGGCACTCGTCACGATCGGATCGTTCATCTACAACCTCTGCAGCGACCTGGTTGGCGGCGTCGAGGTAACTCTCGCCGACCGCGACTGACCTGCGAAAACATTGCTCCGCCGGGCCCGTTTTGGTGTCAGCGGCCCGGTGGGGTAATCTTTGGAATCGGTTCAGGGGCCTATAGCTCAGGTGGTTAGAGCGCTTTACTGATAATGAAGAGGTCGGAGGTTCAAGTCCTCCTAGGCCCACTCCCATGTGCCGAAGAAGGGTTGCTGGAATGAAGGTTTTCCTGCTTGTCGGGGCCGGAATTCTGGTAGCTCTCGGGGTCACCAAGCTGATCAAAAGTCAGCGCGGAGACAAGGTTTGGCACGATTTGGAAACAGGATAGAACCTAGGTACTCTGACTCCGGTCAGAAAACCGAACGGGGCCTTAGCTCAGTTGGTAGAGCGCTGCCTTTGCAAGGCAGATGTCAGGAGTTCGAATCTCCTAGGCTCCACAGTAAGAAAACACCCTCCCGGGATCCGGGAGGGTGTTTTTGTATGCCGATGTGCCGATGTGCCGGTGCCCGACTCGTGGCCCTCCCCTTTTGAGCGAACGGTACTTTCGGCGCACTGAAGGCGATGAACATGCCGTTCGCTCGGAGTGGGGTGGCCAGAACAGCGCCCACTATGGACCGTTCGTCCCGAATTCTCCGGAAAGTCTAGTGGTCATAACCAGCCGGGCGTAGCGTGAGGAGAACCCAATTTCAGGAGGTTCGTAGTGCTTCACAACGACATTCCCAGCCACGGTGAAATTGCCGCACTCGCGGAGGTGGAAGGGCCCACCTGCATCACCATCGTGACTCCGACTGAAGATGCGCCGCAGGATCATGACAAAGCGCGCATCGCCTTCAAGGACCAGGTCCGCTCGGCACTCGCATCGGTGGAGGATCCGGCCGAGCGCAAGCTGTTCGAGGCCGAATACGCAGAGCTCGACAACGACGACGATTTCTGGCGTTTCCAGTCGCGCTCATTGGTCACGTACGCGACGCCGGAGCGTCTGGTGACCTTCCGCCTCCCCAACCGTCTGCAGGCGCTCGAAACGGTCAGCGATCGGTTTCATCTCAAGCCACTGCTCCGTTCGGTGACCTTCCCCCAGACGGCGTTTGTTCTCGCTCTCGCCGAAGGTTCGGTGCGATTGATCGAGATCGCCGCCGATCAACCGGCCGACGAGGTTCGTGTTCAGGGAATGCCGAAGAACGCTGCCGATCACGCGGGTAAGTCCTCGATCAACAGCCGAACGGAAGCCGGTCGGCTCTCGGGTTCGGACAGCCGAAAGTTGCGCGTCAATCAGTACGCCCGCGCAGTCGATCACGAGGTCCGTGGTGTCCTCGCCGGCCGCGACGTCCCCTTGATCCTGGCTGCCGCGGAACCCATCGCGTCGGTGTATCGCTCCGTGAATTCGTACCGCCACCTGGTCGACAAAACCGTCGAGGGAAACCCGGAAGCCTTGTCGACGCAGGAGGTGGCGGACGGTTCGCGTCCGGCGCTCGACGATTTCCACGCCGAGCAGTTGGCGGCGGTGCGGGACACCTTCAATGTGCGCACGGAACAAGGTCGCACTCAAACCGACGTCGCCGACGTGGCAACGGCCGCGACGTACGGACAGGTCGACACCGTTTTCATCGACATCGATTCCGTTGTACCCGGAAGTCTCGATCCCCAGACGGGCGCTCTCACGACCGGTGAGTCGACCAACGGAAGTACATACGGGGTCGTCGACGAGATCGCTCGTCGTGCGCTCCTGACGGGTGCTCGGGTCCTCGCTGTTCGCGCCGAGGACATTCCGGGCGGCGGCGCAGTTGCCGCGATTTTGCGCTTCGCCCCGTAAACAGACTGGACGCGTGTGCGCTTCGTGACCTGATTCGGGCACGGGGCGCATACGATTCCGGCATGAAACGTGTGTGGGAACGGCTGCGCCTCTACTGCAAGACGCTGCACCCGGTCGGGCTTGCCTTTGCTCTGGTCTTCTTCACCTGGTCGATGAGTCCTTCCCTGTTGCCGCGCGCGTGGTACTTGCAGGGCGTTGCGACGGGCATCTCGCTCGCGATGGGATACGGCGTCGGCGTGACGGTTGCCTGGATGATCCGCAAGTGCGGCGTCGAACCGCAGTGGTCGGATCGCACCAAGAAGATCGGCTGGCGAGTCTTGTTGGCCGCGGCCGTCATTCTGGTTCCGACGTTCTTGGTCCTCGGTTCGTGGTGGCAGCAGATCGTTCGCGATCTTGTCGAAGCTCCTCGCACCAATCAGGCGAATTACCTTCTGGTGCTGCTGATTTCGCTCGGAATCTGGTTCATCCTGCTCGAGGCAGGCCGTGGTCTTCGTTTCACCACCAACAAGCTCACCGCCGTCGCACTTCGGTTCGTTCCCCTCGAAGCGGCGAAGGTCGGCAGCTTGATCGTCATCTTCGCCATCGGCATCTTCATCGTGAACGGTGCGCTGTACAACGGGTTGATTGCCTTCGCGAACTGGAGTTTCTCCGGTGCGGATCATGAAACACCGGACGGCATCGAACAACCCTTGATCGCTGAGCGCAGTGGTTCACCGATGTCCGCCGAAGCCTGGGATTCGCTCGGCCAGGAGGGGCGCACCTTCATGGGCAGCGGTCCCACCGCGGCCGAGATCACCGCATTGACCGGACGTGAAGCGAAGCAACCGATCCGGGTGTACGCCGGACGTGAATCCTCGGACTCGATCAACGGTGTCGCACAGCGGGTCGTCGACGAGTTGGAGCGCACCGGCGGATTCGACCGCGGAACCCTCGCGGTTGTCACGACCACCGGCCGCGGTTGGGTGAACGAGGACGTCGCGTCGGCGTTCGAGTACGTCGAGGGCGGGGACACGGCGATCGCGTCGATGCAGTACTCGTTCCTTCCGAGTCCGTTGGCCTTCATCGCCGACCGTGAGACGCCGATGATTGCCGGTCGCGCACTGTTCAACGCGGTGTACGCCAAGTGGATCGACCTGCCCGTGGAGACGCGACCCGAGCTGGTTGTCTTCGGTGAGAGCCTCGGCTCCTACGGTGGCCAGGCCGCATTTGCCGGCGCTCAGGACATGATGACGCGCGTCGACGGCGCACTGTGGGTCGGAACGCCCAACTTCACTGCTCAGTGGCAGGAAATCACGGACAGCCGCGACTCGGGCTCACCGGAGATCCTGCCGGTGATCGACGGGGGCCAGGCAATTCGGTTTGCCGGCGATCCGGAAGATCTGGAGCTGAAGTCCGACTGGGACGACGATCGCATCGTGTACTGGCAGCACGCCAGCGACCCGATCACATGGTGGTCCTTCGACCTGCTGCTCAACAAGCCGGATTGGCTCAAGGAACCGCTGGGTCGCGACGTGGATCCGGGAATGACGTGGGTACCTCTCGTGACCTTCTGGCAGGTAACCCTCGACATGGTCTTCTCGGCTGACGTCCCGTCCGGGCACGGTCACAATTACGGCGAGGATGCAGCGGACATGTGGGCCAAGATCCTGCACCCCGAGGCCTGGACCTCGGCTGATACCGACAAGCTTCGTTCGCTGCTGACCTCCAATCTGGAGCCCACGAAGTAGTCGTAAACGGTTGTAAGTCAGCCTGTTAAGGCGAAAACCTCACGAAAAAGTGTTACGTGAGGTATGTGTTACTCTGCGTTCGCTGTGTGCCAAGCCACAGCGCAAGCGAGCGTGGGGAGATCGAAACGTGAAGAGCAGAGCATGGTGGGCGGCCGGGGTTTCCGTCGCGGCACTGGTCATGGGTGCTGTGACGGCCCCTGCCGCAATGGCGGACCCGGCGGATTTCTACACACCGCCGTCGGAGCTTCCGGCAGGTGCCAACGGAGATCTCATCAAGAGTGAGCCGTCACCACTGCTGCTGAGCGTGCCCGGATCGAATGGTGCGTGGCCGGCAACCGCCACCAAGATCATGTACCGAAGCGAGGACGCCAAGGGTGCTCCCGTTGCCGTGACGGGGACCTACCTCGAACCGTCGAACCCGTGGACCGGGCAGGGGGCGCGTCCACTGGTTGCCGCAGCGGTAGGAACGCATGGGCAGGGCGATCAATGCGCTCCGTCCAAACTGTTCAACACCGGTATCGAGTACCAGTTCCCGACGGACGTCATGGTCGGCTACGAGTCCATCTGGGTGAACACGTTGCTGCTCAACGGCATCGCCGTCGTAGTCACCGATTACGAAGGCCTCGGAACTCCTGGCGATCACACCTACGTCAACCGCGAAGCCGAAGCGCACGCGGTTCTGGACTCGGTGCGTGCCGCTCAGCAGCTCCCGAACACGGGCATTCTCGCCGACGGCCCCGTCGGACTGTGGGGTTACTCGCAAGGTGGTGGAGCTGCCGCTGCCGCAACGGAATTGAAGCCGTCGTATGCTCCCGAGCTTGATCTCAAGGGCACGTACGCAGGTGCACCGCCCGCCGATCTGGCGGCGACGCTGCAGCAGGTCGACGGCACGTTCCTCACCGGAGTGATCGGCTACGCGCTCAACGGGATCCTTGCGCAGTACCCCGAGGTTCAGCCGCTGCTCGACGCCGAGATCAACGATCGCGGCCGACAGATGTTGGCCGCCACCAAGAACCAGTGCGTCGCCGAAAGTGGATTGCAGTTCGGCTTCCAGCAGTCGTCGAGCTTCACCAATTCCGGTGAATCACTCTCCGCAGTTCTGGCGCGTCTACCCATGGCGCAGGCGATCCTCGACGAGCAGAAGATCGGCAAGCTGACGCCGGAGTCGCCCGTGCTCATTCAGCATGGCCGCTCCGATGACATCGTTCCGTTCGGTCAGGGACAGCAACTGGCGCGAGACTGGTGCGGCAAGGGCGCGGCGGTGCAGTTCTCCGTCAACGAACTGCCCCCGATCATTCCGGGCATGGCAATCAATCATGCAACGCCGTACCTGGTGGGTACCCCGGAATCCGTCGGGTACATGATCGATCGCTTCAACAACGTCCCAGCGCCGTCCAACTGCTGAACGTGAACATCGAAAAGCCCCGGAACACAATTTGTTCCGGGGCTTTTCGTGTGTCGACTAAGCGGTCTTCTCGGCCGAGTTCTCTTCGAGCCGAGGGGGTGCGGAAGCGACCGGCGGATGCTCGCGTCGGCGGCTCTTGAAGAACACCGCGCCACCGATCACCGCGACACCGGCGATGACGAACACGGCGACGCGCTTGCGGCCGCGAGGCTTCTCGGTGCGTTCCGCGGACTTCGTGGGGATAGCCTTTGCGCGCTCTACGCCCTTCTTGGCGAGGACCTTGCCCTGACGACCCAGGAACAACCCGACCTGCCCGGCGCCGCGAGCGACCGATGTGGCGACCACCGCGGCGATACGGCGAGCGTTGTCGGCTGCCTCGGACTCCTTGATACGAGCCGCTGTCTCTTCGAGGTAGGCGGCAGTCTCGTCGAAGGTGTCCTCGACGCGGGCGCGCGCGTGATCGAAGGTGTCGGGCAACTGCGTGCTGAGGGACTCGGTCACTCGTGTCATGACTTCACTTTGCCACAAGGGCTGTACCGGGGTAGGTCGGTCGCAGATCGGACTTACGATGGATGAATGTCGACCTCCCCTGCACGGTCCCGTCGAAGCCCAGGCCGACCTGCGATTACGTCGACAGAGGAGATTCTCGATGCAGCGGAACGGGTGGGTTTGGACCGCCTGACGCGGGCGGAGGTCGCACAGGTCCTGGGCGTTTCCGCTGCGACGATTCGCCATCACGTCGACTCGACCGATCGTCTCTACTCGTTGGCGTGTGCGAGAGCTTTCGGACGTCTGCAATTGGATTCGGATTCGAAGTCCTGGCAGGACTACCTTCGGACGCTAGGTCAGCGGTTCGCTGAACTCGTGACTGCCACGCCTGGGCTCGAGGACTACGTGCTTCGAGGGCCTTACGAAGAGGGCACTCTGGCGCAGTTCGAGCGAATCATGAATGAGGTACTTCTACGGAAGCCTGAATTTGACCGTGCAACAGCACATTTGCTCGGCTCTCGGACACTGATCATGTCGGCGGCACTGCATACACCGGCGCGCAATCGTTACCCGGATTCGCAGTATCCGAAGCCTGAGACTCTCTCGGCTGTTGTTTCCTGGACGCTCGACGCCTTCCTTGTCGGTGCCGAAAAGATGATCGATTCCGGCCTCGTTCCTACGGTCGTTCCAACTCCTGACGCTTCTTGGACTCACATTTCGGATCACTGATGCCCTTCCGGGATAGGAAGGTAAGGCAACCCACATTAATTATTGCTACTGTGGCAATTATGAATAGACACAGGTGGAGGCCAAGATTCCTCGGCGCGGCCGGGGCCGCGTTAGTGCTCGCGCTCGCTGGATGTTCGTCACCGAACACGAACCCGGACGCTGACGGAAGTCCCGCAGCGAGCGGAAGCTATCCGGTGACCGTGAGCACGGAATCCGGAGACGTGATCATCGAGTCGGCACCTGAACGGATCGTGACCTTGGGGAACCCGGCGTTCGAGAACGTCGTGGCGCTGGGATCGCACCCCGTGGCCGCGAGCGTGACCAACATCGACAAGCTTCCCTATCTGGCGGACTACGTGGGAAACGAAGCGCTCGACGAGTCCTTGGCTGACATCTATGCAGGGCAAGTGAATTTCGAGCGGATGCTTGCGGTCGAACCGGATCTCATCATCGCGCCTGCCTGGCCGGTTTTCACCGAGCCCGCCACGTTGGAGCGGCTCCGAACGATCGCTCCCACTTTGATATTCGACATGCAGGACGCAGACAACGATTGGAGAGTCGGCGTTCAGCAGGTCGCGGATGCGATGGGCAAATCCGAGCAGGGTGGCGAGTTGATCACCTCGGCAGTCGACGAATTTACGGGTGTGGCTGAGTCGAACCCAGGACTTGCGAAGCGGCCGTACTCATTCGGGCTCTACTACAAGGAGCAGATTTCGTTGGGATCAGGCGGAAACATACTGCGCCTCTTCGGAATGAAGCCGGCGGAGGACCAAGCCGCGGTGGAATCGACGGGAACTCCGGTGACGTATTCGGGTGAGACCGCGGGTGACGTCGACGGTGAAGCGGTACTTCTGATGCCGTCACCACGGGATTCCATCGCGAACCTCGAACAATCGCCTTTCTGGGAGTCGAATCTGAAATCCCGCGTCGTATGGCTCAGTGATGCGCAGGGTGAGGCGATCAACAATGCGGGTGTACTTGGAAAGACGTGGCTGCCGGGAAACCTGGGTACCGCGTTGGGACAGTTGGGTTAGTCGAGCGTGGACAGGGCGAGAGAATCCCGGTTACCTGCGGGCATGGTCATGACCGTTGCCTCGATTGCCGAGGTTGAACAGCGAACGGACGACACCGTTCGAGTTGTGTTGCAGTCGAGCGAGTTCGGAAACCTGAGCGTTCGTGGGGCGGCGCCGGTGTTCAAGTTGTTCGTGCCTCGGGAGCCGGCGGACGAGATGATGCTCCCCACCTTGGGGTCGGACAAACTCGCGGTTCCCAGTTGGGAGGC
This sequence comes from Rhodococcus sp. UFZ-B548, assembly GCF_903819475.1. NCBI lineage: Bacteria > Bacillati > Actinomycetota > Actinomycetes > Mycobacteriales > Nocardiaceae > Rhodococcus > Rhodococcus sp. UFZ-B548. The sequence continues at coordinate 36,572 of NZ_CAIJDS010000038.1, read as the reverse complement.
CGACCCCCGGCGTCCGATCGGGCGTTCCTACACAGCAATCGATTTCAATCCTGGCGATCGTAGGATCACGTTCGATGTCATAGATCTCGGGAAGCCGGATTGGTGGCTCAACCGGACGGGCGTAGGCAGTCGCGTTGGGGTGATCGGATTCAAACACGAACTCGTCCTTGTTCCGGGCGTCACTGACGTCGTTGCAGTCGGCGACAGATCTGCGCGCCCTGCTGTCGGATCCTTGACGAAACTCGCCGAACAAGTCCGAATACACAGTTTCACGGGTCCGTCAGGCGAGCACGGATTCCCTGATATCGAGTGGGTGGACATAGTCGATCGGACCAAGGCGCAGACAGAATCGACAATGTTGTGGATCGGCGGAGAGAAAAGCTGTGTCGCCCGCTTGCGCAACCAAGCGATCGAAAACGGCCTACCGTCGTCCCGGATTGTCGCATTGCCGTACTGATCGGCGGGGCGAACGCGCGACGAGTTCGATCATGCTCTGTACCGGCTGTACCAACGCGCAGCTGCGGACGGAATCGACATTTCCGATCCGGTCGTTGCCGCCGACATCGAACTGCAGTGACGCATGCCCCGTCGCACGGAATTGGCAGGCTCACATCCGCGAGAACGCCGGCAATGGCACGATGGTGGTGTGACTTCAACTCATCAGACCGCAACCGCAACGCTGCACACGAACCGCGGCGACATCAAGATCGCTCTGTTCGGCAACCATGCGCCGAAGACCGTCGAGAACTTCGTCGGCCTCGCCGACGGCTCGAAGGAGTACACCACCGCAAACGCCGCCGGCACCAAGACCGGCCCGTTCTACGACGGTGCCATCTTCCACCGCGTCATCGACGGCTTCATGATCCAGGGTGGCGACCCCACCGGAACCGGCACCGGCGGCCCGGGCTACAAGTTCGGTGACGAGTTCCACCCGGAACTGCAGTTCGACCGCTCCTACCTGCTGGCCATGGCCAACGCAGGCCCGGGAACCAACGGCTCGCAGTTCTTCATCACCACCGGCCCGACGCCGCACCTGAACCGTCGCCACACCATCTTCGGTGAGGTTCTCGACGACGATTCCAAGAAGGTTGTCGACGCTATCTCCTCCACCGCCGTCGATCGTGGCGATCGTCCGGTCGAGCCCGTCGTGATCAACAGCATCACCATCTCCTGAACAGGTAAAACAAGCAGATGACGAACCCCGGTTGGGGCGGCGGTGCGAGTGAGGGCATCCCGCCCCAACCGCGGTGCGTCCGCCATCCAGATCGACCTACCGCACTTTCCTGCAATCGTTGTGGACGTCCGGCGTGCCCGGACTGCCTCCGCGAGGCGGCGGTGGGATACCAATGTGTTGACTGTGTAGCTGCCGGCCAACGCGATGTCCGCCCCGTTCGGGGCGTCGCCGGAAACACCGTGAGCCCCACCCGCGCGGTCCCGATCGTGACGTACACCTTGATGGGGCTCAACGTCCTGGCGTTCCTCGCCACCTTCGCGCAGTCGCGAAGCATCATGAACAATCAGGTCGGCTCGTCGATCTTCGCGAACTGGGCACTCAATCCGGGTCTGGTCGCCAGCGGTGACTGGTTCCGGCTCATCGGCTCCGGGTTCTTGCACTTCGGCATCTTGCACCTCGCGGTCAACATGTACGCCCTCTACATCCTGGGGCGCGACACCGAAATCGTGATGGGCCGCTCCCGGTACATCGGCATCTACCTGGTTTCGCTCCTCGGCGGTTCCGCCTCGGTGATGGCGTTCCAGCCGGTGTTCTCCTCGCTCACGGCCCTGTCCTGGACCGCTGGAGCGTCTGGTGCAATCTTCGGCATCATGGGCGCACAGGCCGTCCTTCTACTGCGTTTGCGTCGAAGCCCGGTCCCGATCATCTCGGTGATCGCGATCAATGTGATCATCAGCATTTCGCTGCCCGGGATTTCGTTCTGGGGTCACGCGGGAGGTCTGGTGGCAGGTGCCGCAACGGCCGCTGCCTTCCTGTACGCCCCACAGTGGTTGGGCGCCGGTGAGAACCGCGTGAAAGCAGTGCGGATCGGCTGGATCGCTTTTGGTGCCGTCACTGTGGTGACAATCGGAGTCATCGTGCTCCGCGTCGTCCAACTGCGCGAACAGCTGGGAATCAGTTAGCAAGAATCAGCCGCCGATGATGGACTCGCAGGCGAACGTGATCTCGAAGCTCGAGGTCTCCATCGGGTTGCCCTTGTCCCGGGCGCCGATTCCCTCGCCCGTCACCACGAAGGTATTGCCGTCCTGCTTGGCACTGGCAGATCCGCCAGGCAGACCCGGCGCGAATCCGGCGGTGTACGGCAGACCGTTCGATCCACCCTCGCTTCCGGCGATTCCAGCAGTCTGAACCGTGCCGGATTCATCGATGATGGCTGAGACGGTCAACATGCCGTAGGTGGCATTTTCCGCGTCGAGCAGTGTCATAACTGTCGTGCCGCCGTCCTTTGCGCACTTCGTCTCGAATTTGGCGTCGAGCGTCTTCCCGCCGACGGTGGCCGAGGATGTAGCGGACGAGGCGCCGGCAGCACTCTGGTCGGAGTCGGTCTTGTCGGAGTCGCTGCCGCAGGCGGAGGCGAATAGTGCGACCGCCGCGATGGTGGCAGCGACTGCGGTGGAGGACCGGCGGGTCATCGTGGTCCGAACCATCTTCGTCATGTTCTGTCCTTCAAGTCACGCGGTGCATCCGCACTGGCCCTGGCTATTTCGCCGATAACACTAGCCAGTGACTCGGTGCTCGTAGCGCTAAACCCCCAGCTCAGGCGGGTTTGTCGCCTTCGACTGTTCAGGGACGTTCGTCAGGCTGCTGGGGGTCATTCGCCGGATCGTTGGGAGTAAATGCACATGCAGGGACGGCTTCTGTAGAGATTGTCCACATAGGTTGAGGTCATCGGTACTTCTACTGTGGCTTGAGTCACTTCGTAGATAGCATCGCTGACCTTTTCCGAGGAGTACCCCTGCCATGACCTCCACCGATAGCACCACCACTGACGGTGGGGTTGCGCCGAGCGAGATCGAATCTCGCGTGGTGAAGAAGGTAGCGCGCCGGCTGATTCCCTTCCTGATCCTGCTCTATTTCGTGAACTATCTGGATCGTACGAACATCGCCTTCGCGAAGCTCACCATGAGCGCCGACCTCGGGATGACCGAGACGATGTTCGGCCTTGCCTCCGGTCTCTTCTTTGTCGGCTATCTGTTGTTCGAGGTGCCGAGCAACCTGGCCCTGCACCGCTTCGGCGCCCGGCTGTGGATCGCGCGGATCATGCTCACCTGGGGCATCCTCGCCGCTGCGCTGGCATTCGTGCCCAACGTGGGCAGCCTCTATTTCCTCCGCATTCTGCTGGGAATCGCCGAGGCCGGCTTCTTCCCCGGAGTTCTTCTCTACCTGACCTTCTGGTTCCCGAAGAAGTACCGCGTACGCCTGATGGGCTTGTTCCTGCTGACGCTTCCGCTCTCGTCGGCGCTCGGTGCCCCGCTCTCGGCTGCCATCATCCAGTACGGCGACGGCCTGTTCGGGTTGGCCGGATGGCGCGTGATGTACCTGATCGAGGGTCTGCCCGCCGTGATCTTGGCGTTTGTCGTCTGGTTCTACCTCACCGACCGTCCCGCCGACGCGAAGTGGTTGACCCTCGAGGAGCGCACCTGGCTGATGAAGTCCATGGCCGACGAGGAGAAAGAACTCGGCGACGCCGGTCACCAGTCCGCCGGCAAGACCCTGCGCGATCCCCGCGTCATCGGTTTCGGTCTGGTCTACTTCGGAATCACGTACGGCCTTTACGCTTTGAGCTTCTTCCTGCCCAGCATCGTCGCGGGATTCAAGCAGACGTTCAACACCGATTTCTCGCTCGTCGAGACAGGCCTGATCGTGGCCGTCCCCTACGCGATCGGCGCTGTCGCGATGGTGCTGTGGAGCCGCCATTCCGACAAGACCGGTGAACGAATGTGGCACGTCGCTGCGCCGACGCTCCTGGGCGCGGTATCCATTCCGATTGCGCTGTATCTGGATTCGCCGTTCACCGTCATGATCGCGGTCTCGCTCACCGCTGTCGGTGTCCTCTGTGCGCTCCCCGTCTTTTGGTACCTGCCCACCACGTTCCTGACGGGTGCCAGCGCGGCCGCGGGTATCGCCATGATCAACTCGATCGGCAATGCGTCGGGCTTCGGTGCTCCGTACATCACCGGCTGGCTCACCGATGTGACCGGAAATGCCAAGGCAGGCCTGTGGGTGGTGGGCGCCGTGATGCTCTGTGCCGCAATTCTTGTGGTGGCACTGGCCAAGCGATCGAGCAAGACCGCTCAGATCTGACCGAGTTTCCCCGCACTGGCACGAAGCCGGATCAGGAGCGCAAGATCGAGCGCCTGGTCCGGCTGACGCCACTGTGTACCGATCAATCGGTCGATCGATTCGAGGCGTTGGTACAGAGTGTTGGCGTGAATCGCGAGCGCGGTGGCGGTCGCAGAATGTTTGCAATTGTGCGACAGGTACGACGCGAGGGTGTCCAAGAGCGGAACGCCGCGTCGTTGTTCCTCCTCGAGTAGAGGGCCGAGGGACCGCTGCGTCAGCGCTTCGAGTTCTTCGCGGCCGGTGCGGCTGAGGAGAATTCGGTAAATGCCGAGGGAACTTGCCGGTTCCACGTGGGAGGCCCGCCCGAGCGTCTCGAGGACGTCGACGGTGTGCTGTGCCTCGACATAGGCTCGCGCCAGACCTTCCGCTCCCACCGCGGGATCGGCGATTCCCACTGTCGGGTTCTCCGCCGGCTGCACCCACGCCGCCGCGACCTCTGCCGGTGACATTCCCGGAATCAAAGCGATGACCCGTGAACCATGTTCGGCAACAACAGTTCCCGAGGGGAATGCAATTTCCTCGATACTGCGGCGTGTACGGTCTACGGCGTCGGCCGGGCGGGCCACCACGACCGTGTAGGAGCGGTCGGGGTTGAGTCCAGCAAGGCGGAACTGACCGGTGACTTCGGCCGGCGTCGGCGCTGGCCTGGTGATCAGATCGACCAGAAATGCATCGCGTGCTCGGCGAGTGGCTTCCCTGGCCGCCCGTTCGCCTACCAGGGCAAGCGCAATGGCCGGGGCTGACCTTTCGAGTGCCAATCTCATGGCGGCGGTGGGTTCATGACGCGAGAGTAGGAACAGAACTCCGAGTTGGTCACCGGCACTGCGTACTTCGGTGGCGAACAGGAACTGCTCACCGACGATGAGCGTCACCTCCTGCTCGCGTCGGTCAGCGGCAAGGATGTCGAAGACCCGGTTGACGCTCTCGCTCACCCGTTGCAGTCCCGGTGGGATCTCCGACGTTCCCGTCACGAAAAACACCGGTGAACCCGTCGACGCGGAGGTTTCTTCCACGAGTTCGCGAACACCGCCGCCGCGCAGGACAACTTGTGTGAGCGATCGGTCCCAGGTCAGGGTCTGTTCGAGAAGTGCTGTGCGCTTGGCAAGTTCGGTGTTCGCTGCATTCACTTCTGCAACCGTCGCGCGATAGCGTTCGAGAGAGCGGGCATTCTCGATGGCCACCGAGGCATGAGCTGCGAGGGCGGACAGCAACGCAACTTCCTCGTTTCCGAATCGGCGCTCCTGACGTTTGCACGCGCAGAGTGCGCCCAGGATCTTGCCGTTCAATGTCAGCGGCACGGCCAACAGGCCGCGCATGTTCTCGGCTCGTGCTGCGTCGTCGGCGGGCCCGATGTGTGCAAACGAGGGATCGTTGCGGTAGTCGGGAGACCAAGCAGGAGAAGAATTCTCGACCACACGACCGATGAGGCCTTCTCGGAACGGAACCGTGAGGCCGAGCAGTTGCGAGGTGTACGCCCCGCTGGTGACTTCGATGATCAAGATGTCGTCGTGAATGAGAGCAAGGTACGAAAGGTCCACTCCTAGTAGCCGTTTGGCCTGATCCACGATCTCCTGCAGAAGGGCGTGATGATCGTGCATCGTGGTCAGCAGCGACGCGATGTCGTTGAGTGCGCCCAGCTCGGTGGCACGTTGTCGGCGCTGAGCCAGGAGACTACGCAGTTGGAGTGCGGATCGGGCTTCTCGCTCGATTTCGGCAGCGGCCTCGGGGGCTGACCCGGCGGCCAACTGATCGCGGTGTTCGATCAGTTCCTCGGTGGATGCCTCGGCCAGGAGAAGCTGTAGCCAGTTCTCGTGCATCCGCACTCCCTTGTCAGGCCAAATTGTCAGGCCAACGATGAGTATGGAGAGAATGTCCATACGGTTACCGGTTTCTCGGAGTAAATCTACATGGGGTGGTGTAGCCGCCGTCACTATCGTGGAGGCATGACACTCCTCGAGGCGCTCGGCTCGCAGATCGATGCGGATCGACTGATCACCGACCCCGACATCATGGCGAGCTACATCCACGACGACGCCGAGTGGGCTCCCTACGAGATGCCCGTCGCCGTGGTCCGCCCGCGTACAGCCGAGCAGGTACAGACAGTTGTGCTGGCGTGCATCGCCCACGGTGCGCCCGTCGTCACGCGCGGCGCCGGCACCGGTCTGTCGGGTGGAGCCAACGCAGTCGCCGGCGGCGTCGTGATCGCCTTCGACGCGATGAACGCCATCAAGGAGATCAACACCCTCGAGCGTTTGGCCGTGGTCGAACCCGGAGTGGTCAACGATCACCTCCGCGACGCCTGCGCTGAGCACGGCCTCTGGTATCCACCCGATCCGGCGAGCGCACCCTGGTCGACGATCGGTGGCAACGTCGCGACCAATGCCGGGGGCCTGTGTTGCGTCAAGTACGGCGTCACCAAGGACTACGTGCTGGGCATGCAGGTGGTTACCGGAACCGGTGAGCTGGTTCGGCTCGGGCGTCGAACTGCCAAGGGAGTGGCTGGGTTTGATCTCTCGGCGCTCATGGTCGGCTCCGAAGGCACTCTCGGGGTGATCACCGAGGTGACGGTCAAGCTTCGTCCTCAGCGCGATCCCGAGCGCACCATCGTCGGATACTTCGACTCCATCGTTGCTGCGGGCAAGGCAGTCGAAGCCGTCGCCGCGGGCGGTCTCACACCGTCGGCCCTCGAGTTGATCGATCGACAGTGCCTGCTTGCCGTCGACGCCTGGAAGAACATGGGCCTCTCGGCCGACGCCGAGGTGGTCCTGCTCGGCCGCATCGACACACCTGGTGAGATCGGCGACGCCGAAGCCGAGCGAATGTTGGCCTGTTTCAACCGTTCCGGGGCAACCTGGAGTGCCAGATCCACCGACCAGGAGGAAGCCGACGCCCTGTTCTCCGCCCGGCGTCTGGCGTACCCCGCCCTCGAGCGGCTCGGCCCGGTGCTCACCGAGGACATCTGTGTCCCCAAGGCAGCGGTCCCGGAGATGTTGGCACGGATCGAGGCCATTTCGGCCCGTCACGACACGCACATCGCGAACATCGCGCACGCGGGTGACGGCAACCTGCATCCGCTGCTGATCACGCCACACGACGACGAAGCGGCGCGGAGGCGTGCTCAGGCAGCTTTTTCCGAGATCATCGACAACGCCCTCGAATTGGGCGGAACCGTCACCGGTGAACACGGCGTCGGCCTACTGAAGATGGGTGGCCTGGCACAGGAACTGTCACCGGCCGTCGTCGCGATGCATCATGCAATCAAGGGCGCACTCGACCCTCACGGAATCATGAACCCGGGCAAGGTGATTTGAAAGGCCGGGTGATCTGAAAGACTGGCTCCGTAACCGAATCGGTTTCCGGAGTTACGCCGTCGAAATGACGAGTTCCTACGCTCGAGTTGAACCGTTTGGCGAACTCGACGTATGGAGTGATGAATGTTCTCTTCCGATTTGACGCTGGCAAGTGTTGTTCCGCGGCGCGTGGACACGGTCGAGGCCGTCCGGGCGGCAATCGCTCTGGACGGCGCCGCGGTCTTCGGTGGGCTGCACACCGAGGAAGATGCCATTGCTTTCGCGTCGAAGTTGCTCGGTGAGAAGTGCATTCGCGTCGGCCGCCAGTTCGAGGCGAGCGCCAAAAGTCAGGATGCCGAAGCCGCTGTCGTCGACACCCAACCGGTGGACGAACGCGGGCGCAAGCGCTCGTTCGGTATCTCCGGCGAGCGGATGACCGCCCACAACGATGGTTTTGCTTTCGGCGATTACGCTCCCGATTACCTGTTTCTGTGGTGCAAGCGCCCGGCGTACCCGAGTGGGGGCGACTCGTTTCTCATCGACGCGGTCAAACTGACGCGATTGCTCGCCTTCGATCCCGCAACAGCGGAGCTGGCCGAATTCTGTTGGAGCACAGACATCGACCATTCGGAACCGAACTTCCCGCAGAACACATTTGCGCCGATCGCCCGGACGGTGCCGAGCGGACGCAACCAGGTTCGGTACCACCCGTACCTCGCGCCGATCGCCGGCGAATCGGAAGAAGCGCAGTGGCCGCTGGTGAAGCAGTGGAGTGAGGCCGTGATTCACGTGCGCGACAGCGGGCCGATGTTCCGTGCCGAAGCCGGCGAGATGATCTGCATCGACAACTACCGGGTGCTTCACGGCCGCGACGGGTACACCGACCCCGGCCGCGAGCTGTACTCGATCTGGGGATGGTCGAGCGACGCCGTCGCGGTGCCGCAGCAGGCACTCGACATCGTGCAGCCGGACCTCGCGGCGCTGGCTGGGTAACCCGCGCTTACTTCTCGGGCGGCACCAAACCGTGGACGGTAAGCACGTCCAGGACGTCCTCCGGCGTCGTACCGAGATCCCAGCGTCCGAAGATCAACAGCTTCTCCGTGTCGGTGGGCCGGTCGACGATGTCGATCTCGAGCATCGGGACGCGTCGACCCAGACGCGGGTAGCGGACGAGACGCACGCGGTCGATCTGTTCGCGGGTGAACGTGTGGCGGGCGCGCAATCGCTGCACCGCGATCGACTTGGTTCCTGCGTTGTCGATCACCGCCAGGCGGGGGCGCTGACGCAGGGCGAGGCCGCCCATCACGAACAGCCCGATCACCGCGAGGGCGAGCAGGAAGCGTCCGGCAGGCTCCGTGGGCGCGATTATCGAGGCGATCGCGAGGGCAATTCCGCCGCCGAACATCGCGTAGACAACACCCATCGGAGTGGCCCACGAGACGACCTCGGTGGCGTTGTCACGAGGCTGTGGATGAAATTCATCCTCGAGCATGTGGATAACTTCCTAGGTTGTCCACAGGAGTTATCCACAATGGGGATGAATGACACCCATGTAATTGAGAGACGGTCACGATCCGAGCCGAATCAGATAATCGCTGGTCAGCGCCATCTCATGGTCATCACAAGGCCCACAACCATGAAGCCGAAGCCGACGAGGAAGTTATAGTTTCCCAAGTCGTTCATCCACGTGATCGAATCCGCGGCCAAGTAGTACACAATCAACCACGCCAGGCCGAGAAGCATAAATCCGAGCATCACGGAGACGTACAGCGTGCTCGACGGACCCATCTTCACCTTCACCGGAGTGCGGTTTGCTGGGTTGACTGTGTAGTCGTTCTTCTTACGGACCTTCGACTTGGGCATGGCGTCCTCGCTCTACGGTGTGACCTGCATGTGTTACCTACACGCTAACGTAGCTGTGTCCAGTTGGTCACCGGCCGACCTGCACAATCCGGGAGGAGCCACGTGTCTTCGGGTGAATCTTCACGAACCGTCTGGCACATCGGTGTACTTGCCGTCTGCCTGGTAGCCGGTCTGATGGTCGCCACGGCGCAGAGATCCGCCGAGGAAAATCAGCTGCAGGTCACCGAAAGCACCAGGCTCTCCGATCTGGTCCGCAGCGCCCAGGCCAACGCCGAAAAAGTTTCGGCCGACCGGGACGAACTTGCCGCTCAGCTCGATTCGCTGCAGGAAGACGCCGCTCGGTCCGACGCCGGCGTGGCCGCCGCTCTCGGTGACATCAAGAACATCTCCGCCGACGCGGGACTGACGGAGATGACCGGCCCCGGCGTCGTGGTCACCATGACGGACGCCCCGCGCAACGCCGACGGCAAGTATCCGGTCGACGCCACCCCGGACGACCTCGTCGTGCATCAGCAGGACGTCCAGAGCGTGCTGAACGCACTGTGGGCCGGCGGGGCCGAAGCGGTGGGCATGCAGGACCAACGGATCATCAGTATGTCGGCGCCGCGGTGCATCGGAAACACCCTCCTTCTTCACGGCCGTACCTACAGCCCGCCGTACGTGATGAGTGCGATCGGCGATGTTGCGCGCCTCGAGGCGGCACTCGCTGCCGAACCGGGCATTCGGATCTACAAGCAGTACGCGACCCGCTTCGGCCTCGGGTACACGCAGGCGACACCGTCGCAGATCACGGTCCCCGGCTATACCGGCGGATAGCACGGGCGTTTACCCTGCTCTCATGAGGATTCTCGTCGTCGACAACTACGACAGCTTTGTGTTCAACCTGGTGCAGTACCTCGGCCAGCTCGGAACCGAAGCCGTGGTCTGGCGCAACGACGATCCACAACTGACAGCAGACCTCGAGGGTGCAGTAGCGCAGTTCGACGGCATTCTCCTGAGCCCTGGCCCCGGAACTCCGCAGCGCGCGGGAGCGACGATGGATCTGGTGAAGGTCTGCGCCGACACCAAGACCCCGCTGCTCGGCGTCTGCCTCGGACATCAGGCGATCGGTGCGGCTTTCGGCGGAACCGTCGACCGCGCGCCCGAACTGCTTCACGGCAAGACGAGTCTGGTTCACCACAAGGACGTCGGCGTCCTGGCCGGGCTGCCCGATCCGTTCACCGCTACCCGCTACCACTCGCTGACGGTTCTCGAGGACACCATTCCCGAGGAACTCGAGGTGACCGCACACACCGAGAGCGGCGTCGTGATGGCGATGCGTCACCGCGAACTGCCGATTCACGGCGTCCAGTTCCACCCAGAGTCCGTACTCACTCAGGGTGGGCACCGGATGCTCGCGAACTGGCTCGCAGTCTGCGGTGAGGCGCCCCCGGAAGGGCTCGTCGCAGCCCTCGAGGCCGAGGTCGCGTCGGCGCTCGGTGGCGCATTGCCCGCAATTCTCTGACACCTGTCCACAAAAAAGTGCCTCCCGGAAATCTCCGGGAGGCACTTTTTCACTTTGCTAGCGGCCGGGGATTCCGAGCGCTCCGACGCTGACGGTGATGACTGCGTCCTTGGAGATCTCCGAGCCCGGAGGCTGCGTCTGCGAGACGATCTTGCCCACCATTTCCGGGGTGAGCGTCGTGCTCTGGTTCTGCACCAGCTGCGATGCAGTTCCCGCCCAGCCGGCTGCGCGAAGCGTGGTCAACGCCTCGGACACCGTCTTGTTGGTCAGATCAGGCATCGCGACCTGGTTGCCGTTGGACACCCGCAGCGTCACGGTCGAACCCTTGGTGGCCGACGTGCCGCCGGTCGGGTCGGTCGAAACGACCTGTCCCTTCGGCAGTCCCGAATCGATCTCCGTGATCTGGACGACGAACCCGGCACCTTCGATGTTGGGCCTCGCCACCTCTTCACGCTGACCGGTCACATCCGGGACACGAACCTGCTCCGGACCGGTGCCGACGGTGATCGAGACCGCGGAATCGAGAACAACCGACACTCCGACGGCCGGATCCTGATTGACGATCTTGTCGACCTCGGCAATGGTCGACGCGGCCTTGCCGATGGTCGGATCAAGTCGGAGTCCAACGGAGTTGAGCTTCTTCTCGGCGTCGTCCTGGCTCAGGCCGGTCAGGCGAGGGATCGCGACCTGCTCGGGGCCGGTGGACACGTCGATGGTGACGGTGCTGCCCTTCTCGATGCGCACCCCGGCAACCGGACGCGTCGTGATGACGTTTCCCGCAGCGATCACCTTGTCCGTCTTCTGCTGACGCTCCACTTGGAATCCGGCGTTGGTCAGCGTCGCCTCGGCGACATCAGCGGGCTGGTTGGTGAGGTCACCCGGAACGGTCACCATCTCGACCTTCGGCGAGTTCACCCGAATGAGGAAGAACGTCACCAGTCCGATCACCAGAAGCGCCGCGATGCCCATCAGGGCGTAGCGTCCGCCCTTCTTCTTGGCAGGCGGCTCGGCAGCGCGAGTTGTCCGTGCAGGAACCGGCTCGACCGGATCAGGAGCAGTGCGGTAGTTCCCGGTGTCGGAGCCGACGGCGCCGAGGATGGTGGTGCGGTCCTCGTCGTTCATCACCATCGGAGCACTCGGACGCTGACCGCCCAGAACGCGTACCAAGTCGCTGCGCATGTCGCCGGCGCTCTGGTAGCGGTTGGCCGGGTTCTTGCTCATCGCCTTGAGAATGATCGAATCCAGCTCGCGCGGAATGTCGGGATTGATCTCCGACGGCGTCTGCGGATCCTCACGAACATGCTGGTACGCCACGGCGACCGGTGAATCACCCTTGAACGGCGGCTCGCCCGTCAGAATTTCGAACAGCACACAACCGAGCGAGTAGACGTCCGAACGTGCGTCCACCTGCTCACCTCGCGCCTGCTCCGGCGAAAGGTACTGAGCGGTGCCGATCACGGCGGCCGTCTGCGTCATCGGGCTCGACGCGTCGGAAATGGCACGGGCGATACCGAAGTCCATCACCTTCACGGCGCCGGCACGGTTGATCATGATGTTGGCGGGCTTGACGTCGCGGTGCACGATGCCGTTGCGGTGGCTGAAGTCCAAAGCGGCACAGACGTCCGCGATCACTTCCATCGCCTTGCGCGGAGTCATCGGCCCGGTGCTGCGCACGATGTCACGCAACGTGTCGCCGTCGACGTACTCCATGACGATGTACGGCAGCGGTCCGGCGTCGGTCTCGGCTTCACCGGTGTCGTAGACGGCCACGATCGCCGGATGGTTCAGCGCGGCAGCGTTCTGCGCCTCACGACGGAACCGCAAGTAAAACGTGGGATCGCGCGCGAGGTCTGCACGCAGCACCTTGATCGCGACGTCGCGGCTGAGTCGGAGGTCGCGCGCCAGGTGAACCTCGGACATTCCGCCGAAGCCGAGAATCTCACCCAGCTCGTAGCGGGAGGAGAGATTGCGGGGTGTCGTCATTGGTCTTGTCCTAGCGGTTCTTCAGCGTCTCCGGGATCCGCCAACGGCTCAGTGGTCGTTGTGGTCGTCGTTGTCGTCGTGGTGGTGGTTGTGGTCGTCGGAGTTGTTGTTGTCGTGGTCGGCGTTGTCGTTGTGGTTGTCGGCTCGGTCGTGGTTGTCGTCGGCCGAGTCGTCGTTGTTGTCGGCTCGGTGGTCGTCGTCGGCCGAGTCGTCGTGGTGGTGGGCTTGGTCGTCGTGGTGGTCGGCAACGTCGTGGACGTGACGACGGGCGGCGTCGGGTCGCTCGGACCGTCGGTCGCGATCCAGACTCCGCCGATGATCAACGCCAACAAGATCAATCCGCCGCCGGCCCATGCCACGGCCTTCTGTCCACTGGTCATTCCGCCGGCTGCCGCGTCGTCCGCAACAGCTGCGCCCGTCACCGGGCCCGCGTACGTCGGCGGCATGACCTGCGTGGCACCCGTAGCCGGCAACGCGCTCGCGGCACCGGTGGCGAGCAGACCGGGCGGCGGTGGACGCCTCCCTGCTCGAACGGCTGCAACGGCGTCGGCGAACTCACCGCCACTGGCGTAACGGCCGGCCGGATCCTTGGTCAACGTGATGTCGATGAGCTCGCGGATGTTCGCCGGCAGGTCGGCCGGCATCGGCGCCGGGGTTTCCTGCACGTGCTTCATCGCGACGGTGAGCGCGCCGTCACCGGTGAACGGGCGTCGACCCGAAAGTGCTTCGTATCCGACGATTCCCAGCGAGTACACGTCACTCGCCGCGGTCGCGTCCTGACCGAGAGCCTGCTCGGGCGCGATGTACTGGGCGGTGCCCATCACCATTCCCGTACGCGTGACGGGCGAGTTCTCGACGGCCTTGGCGATGCCGAAGTCCGTGATCTTCACCTGGCCCGTCGGCGTGATGAGGATGTTGCCCGGCTTCACGTCGCGGTGCACGACACCGGCGTCGTGTGCGACCTGCAGGGCGCGGCCGGTCTGCTCGAGCATGTCGAGGGCATGCGGAACCGCCAGGCGGCCGACGCGTGCCAGGACGGCGTTGAGCGGCTCACCGTTGACGAGTTCCATCACCAGGTACGCCGTGGAATCGCCCGAGCTGTCACGGGTCTCGCCGTAGTCGTAGATTCCGGCGATACCGGGATGGTTGAGCTGCGCGGTGGTGCGGGCCTCGAAGCGGAAGCGCTCCAAGAACTCCGGATCGGACGAGAACTCGGACTTGAGTACCTTGACGGCGACGCGACGGTTGAGCCGGGAGTCGGTGGCTTCCCACACCTGACCCATCCCACCGGTGGCGATGAGACGGATCAATCGGTAACGATCGGCGATCAAAGCGCCGTTGTTCAACGCCACGGTTCAGCCCCCTTGGATTCCGGCTGCGATGACTGCACGACCGATCGGCGCAGCAACCGAGCCACCGGTAGCGGCAAGTCCGCGGTCACCACCGTTCTCGACGATGACGGCCACGGCGACCGTCGGATTCTGCGCCGGTGCAAAAGCGATGTACCAGGCGTGCGGCGGGGTTTCCCGCGGGTTCACGCCGTGCTCGGCGGTACCGGTCTTGGACGCGATCTGAACCCCGGGGATCTTGCCGTCGCCGCCGGTGAAGTTCTCCGAGCCGATCATCAGGTCAGTCAGCGTTGCGGCCACTGCCGGCGAGATCGCCTGACCCATCGACACCGGTGACGGCGTACTGAGATCGGTCAGATCCGGTGCTTGCAACTGGGAGATCAGGTTGGGCTGCATCCGCACACCACCGTTGGCGACGGTCGCGGCGATCACTGCGTTCTCGAGCGGGGTCACCGCGACGTCGCGCTGGCCGATGCTGGTCTGGCCGAGAGCCGCGTCGTCGGAGATGTCGCCGACGGTGCTGTCCGCAACCGGCAGCGGGATCGCCGGAGTGTTGGGCCCGATGCCGAAAGCGCTGGCCTCGTCCTTGATGGCGTCCGCGCCGTCCTTGATGCCCAGTTCGACGAAAGCCGTGTTGCACGAGCGCGCAAACGCGTCACGCAACGACGCCGTCGGGTTGGGGCCGCAGGTGCTGCCGTTGTAGTTCTCGAGGGTCGTGCTGGTGCCGGGCAGCGTGATCTGCGGAGCCGCGGTCAGCTGGTCGTCCGGCGTCGCACCGTTGCCAAGAGCTGCGGCCGTGGTGAGCACCTTGAACGTCGAACCGGGAGGGTAGGTCTGCGAAATAGCGCGGTTGACCAACGGATCGTTGGGATCGGCATTGAGCTCGTCCCACGCCTTCGTGGTTTCGGCGCCGTCGTGGCTGGCAAGCAGGTTCGGGTCGTAGCTCGGAGTGCTGACCATCGTCAGGATGCGTCCGGTGCTCGGCTCGATGGCGACGACGGAACCGGTGTAACCCTTACTGGTCAGCTGGTCGTACGCCACCTGCTGCATGGCCGGATTGAGCGTCGTGACGACGTTGCCGCCGCGCGGATCGCGTCCGGACACCAGGTCGAAGAAGCGCTGACTGAACAGCCGGTTGTCCGAGCCGTTGAGAATCGGGTCCTCGGTGCGCTCGAGGCCGGCGCTGCCGTACTGCATCGAGTAAAAGCCCGTGACCGGTGCGTACGGGTACGGATTCGGATACTCGCGCAGGTACTTGTACCGGTCGTCGGTGGCGCGGGAGGCGGCAAGCACCTGACCGGAAGCTGAGATCTGACCTCGCTGGCGTGAGTACTCGTCGAGCAGCACCCGCGAGTTGCGCGGGTCGGCTCGCAGGTCGTCAGCCTTGATGACCTGTACGTACGTGGCGTTGGCGAGGAGCGCGACGACCATCACCATGACGGCCATCGCGACGCGGCGCAGTGGAGTGTTCATACGCGCGGCATCATCTCGGTATTGGCGTCAGCGATTGGGGGCGGACCTTTCTTCTTCGTCACTACCGGCGCACGAGCCGCGTCCGAGATCCGGACGAGGATGGCCAGCAGTAGGTAGTTCGCGAGCAGCGACGAGCCGCCGTACGACATGAACGGTGTTGTCAGACCCGTCAGCGGGATCAGCTTGGTGACGCCGCCGACGACGACAAAGATCTGGATCGCGATGGTGAACGACAGACCGGCGGCCAGCAGCTTGCCGAAGCTGTCGCGCACCGCCAACGCCGTACGCAGGCCGCGCACGATGAGAAGCAAGAACAGCATCAGCACAGCGGCCAGGCCGATCAGACCGAGCTCTTCGCCGATGGTCGCGATGATGAAGTCCGTCTTCGCGAACGGCACCTGGTTGGGCCGGCCACTGCCCAGACCTGTTCCGGCGATACCACCGGTGGCCAGGCCGAACAGCGATTGCGAGATCTGATACCCGGTGTTGGCGTAGTCGCCGAGCGGGTCCAGCCAGGTGTCGACGCGCACGCGCACGTGTCCGAACATCTTGTAGGCGAAGAAGAATCCGATGGCGAGCAGTCCGCCGCCGATCACCAGCCAGCCCACACGCTCGGTCGCGATGTAGAGCATCACCAGCACGGTGCTGAAGAGCAGCAACGACGTACCGAGGTCGGTTTCGAAGACGAGAACGCCCACCGAGACGATCCAGGCGAGCAGGATCGGGCCCAGGTCGCGGGCACGCGGAAAGTCCATGCCCAGGAAGTGTTTACCGGCCGAGGTGAACAGGTCACGCTTGGCGACGAGAACTGACGCGAAGAAGATGATGAGCAGGATCTTCGCGAACTCACCTGGCTGAATGCTGAATCCGGGCAGGCGAATCCAGATTTTTGCGCCGTTCACGCTCGAGAACTTCGCCGGCAGGATCGCGGGAATCGCCAGGAACACCAGACCTGCGAGGCCGAGCGTGTAGCTGAACCGCGCCATCAGGCGGTAGTCCTTCAAGAACACCAGCAACAGCACGAAACCGGTGATCGCCAATGCAGTCCACATGACCTGCTGGTTCGCATCCGGTGACGGTGCCTCGACGCCGTTGTAGAGCGCTGTCTGTTCGTCGGCGAGGTCGAGTCGGTGGATGAGCACCAACCCGAGGCCGTTGAGCAGGGCGACGATCGGCAGCAGCAGCGGATCGGCGTACGGCGCATACCGCCGAATTGCCAAGTGCGCGATCAGGAACAAGCCCGTATACGCGAGCGCGTACTTGGCGAGGTCCAGCGTGATCTTCTGTTCCTGGCTCGCCTCGACGAGCAGAAGCGAGACCGTCGTGATGATGACTGCAAAGCCCAGGAGCAGTAGCTCCATGTTTCGACGGGTCGACTGGACCGGCGCCGGGGCAAAACCTCCGGGCGGACTCGGAAAAGCCGTCCCCGCAGCTGCGTTGGACGACATCAGTTGACCGTCCTGCAAGTCTGACCGGGAATGTCGGTCGGCGTAGGCGTAGTCGTGGGTGCCGCCGTCGTCGGCGCAGCAGGCTCCCCGGGCGGTGCGGGGGGCGGCGTGGTCTCCGGTGCCGGCGGGGGAGTGGGCGTGGCCGTCGTTGTCGGAACCGGCTCACAACGAGGCAGCAGATCGCCGCCGATGAGACGGATCATCTGGCTCTGCGCATCCTCACGCTTGCCGGACGGCAGCCCGGCGCGCACCTGCTCCTGCGCCGACGGCTGCAGATCCGTCACTTCGAGGATGTTGCAGTTGCTGGGAATCGCGTCGGGGGAGACGAGGGTCAGGACGTCGTCGTCGCCGACGCAACCCACCAGATCCGCGTCTTGCAGCGAGTAGCCGAGCACCGAACCGGGAATTCCGCGCAGCACCGTCACGCGGCCGTTGTCTTCGCCGACGTAGTAGTTGTTGCGGATGACGGCGCGGCCGATCACGGCGCCGACGCCGACCAGTGCGATCAGCACCACGGCAAGGACCACCCACCACAACCGGTTCCGCTTCTTCTTCGGTTCCGGTTCGGGTTGGGAGACAACTCGCTTGGGCGTCGCGCGCGGCGGACGCATGGCAGCGGCGCGGCCGGCAGCGGTGTTGGGGGGAGGGGCGTCCTCTTCCTCTTCCGTCGACGCGGCGCCCGCGACGATGGGATGTGACTGGCCGTAGTCGAGGTCGATGACATCGGCGACAACGACGGTGACGTTGTCGGGACCGCCGCTGCGCAGCGCCAATTCGATGAGACGGTCGGCGCACTGCTCCTGCGAGCCCTCGCGCATCGTGTTCTCGATGGTCTCGTCGCTGACCACGTCGGAGAGGCCGTCGGAGCAGAGCAGGTAACGATCGCCGGCGCGGGCTTCGCGCACGGTGAGCGTCGGCTCGATCTCGTTGCCGGTCAACGCCCGCATGATCAGGGATCGCTGCGGGTGAGTGTGGGCCTGCTCGGCGGTGATCCTGCCCTCGTCGACCAGCGACTGAACGAACGTGTCGTCGCGGGTGATCTGCGTCAGGTGGTCGTCGCGCAGCAGGTAGGCGCGCGAGTCGCCGATGTGCACGAGGCCGAGCTTGCTGCCGGAGAAGAGGATCGCGGTGAGCGTGGTGCCCATGCCGTCGAGTTCGGGTTCTTCCTCGACGTGATCGGCGATGGAATCGTTGCCCTCGCGGGTGGCCGCCTCGAGCTTGCCGAGCAGATCCTCGCCGGGCTCGTCGTCGTCGAGATGCGCCAGAGCGGCAATCATCAACTGTGACGCGACCTCACCGGCCGCGTGTCCGCCCATACCGTCGGCCAAGGCCAACAGGCGTGCACCGGCGTACACGGAATCTTCGTTGTTGGAGCGCACGAGACCGCGGTCGCTGCGCGCCGCGTAGCGGAGAACAAGGGTCACGGGCGTAGCTCGATTACCGTCTTGCCGACGCGAACCGGAGTGCCCAGCGGCACGCGCACCGCAGTGGTGACCTTGGCGCGGTCCAGATAGGTGCCGTTGGTCGAACCGAGATCCTCGACGTACCAGTCAGCGCCACGCTGCGAGAGCCGCGCATGGCGCGTCGACGCGTAATCGTCGGTGAGAACGAGCGTCGAATCGTCGGCGCGGCCGATCATCACCGGCTGTGAGCCCAGCGTGATGCGGGTACCGGCGAGGGCGCCCTGCGTGACCACCAGGTACCGAGGCACCTTCGCCTTGCCCAGCGAGGGCAGGACCTTTCCGGCGCGGGTGTACCGCGGCGGAACCCTGACCCCGGAGCCGGCATAGATGTCGGAACGGAGAGTGCGGAGGACTGCCCAGACGAACAGCCACAGTAGGAGCAGGAAGCCCGCCCGTGTGAGTTGCAGAATCAGGCCCTGCACGGCTGTCCACCTCCTTCTATGGCTCGAGCCCCGCCGCAGCGGGGTTCGAGCATTGTCGACTGGCAGCATCATAGGGGGCTCTGGGCCCCGAAGATCACGATACTGACAGCCGCGTGACGGCGGCGCGCCGACGGACCGCCGAATGTTCGATTGTTATCGGAAAAATCCTGGCGTCCGTTTCTCAGCTCAGAGAATGCGAACCAGAATCTCCGAGTGACCTGCACGAATGATGTCGCCGTCTGCCAGCTGCCAGTCCTGGACCGGTGCTCCGTTGACGGTGGTGCCGTTCGTGGATCCCAAATCGGACAGCATCGCGGTGCGGCCGTCCCAACGGATGTCGATGTGGCGACGTGAGACGCCGGTGTCCGGGAGGCGGAACTGAGCTTCCTGGCCGCGGCCGATGACATTGCTGCCGTCGCGAAGCTGGAAGTGGCGTCCGCTGCCGTCCTCGAGCTGCAGGGTTGCCGTCAGGCTCTGGGCCGTCGGTGCGTAACCGCCCTGCGGCTGGGCGTAACCCTGCTGCGGGTAGGCCTGCGTCTGCTCGAAGTTGCCGCCCTGCTCGTAGCCGGCCTGCTCGTACGGCTGCTGTGTGTACGCCTGCTGGTCGTAGCCGCCCTGCTGGTAGCTCTGCTGGTCGTAGCCCGGCTGATCGTAGGACTGGCCGTTGTACGGCTGCTGCTGGTAACCCTGCTGGTAACCCTGCTGGTCGTAGCCGCCGCCCTGCTGGTAGCCCTGCTGGTCGTACCCACCCTGGTACGCCTGCTGGCCGTAGCCCTGCTGGTCGTACGGCTGCTGCTGGTAACCCTGCTGGTCGTAGCCGCCGCCCTGCTGGTCATAGCTCTGCTGGTCGTAACCGGCCTGCTCGTACGGCTGCTGCTGGTTCGGGTACGCCTGCTGGTCGTAGCCACCCTGCTGCTGGTTGTAGCCCTGCTGGTCGTCGCCCGTGCGGTAACCGTCGCCGCGGTCGTAACCGTTCTGGTACGGCGCTTCCTGGCCCTGCGGAGCGGCGTAACCGCCGTCGTCGTGGGAGTACCCGTTCCGTGCCGGCTGCTGCGGTTCGGGCTGGCGACCCGCCGGTTCGCGGCTTGGTTCGTAGCCTGAGTTCTGCGTCATGGGGCCGGCTCCTGGTTGTGACGGGACTGGATTGGAAACAGGGGGAACAATCGGTGCGGGTCGCTGAGGCGGCCGTTGTGGAGGCCGCGACGAAACCTGCGGAACATGCGACGGCGGCGATGCCTGCTCGGCGTCACCATCCGGGTCGACGGTTCCGCGGGTGCGGAACTGACCGGTGTGGAGCGTAGGCGAAGGCTCGAAAGTGACCGAGATGTCGCCGTACGTCTGCCAACCCTGATCGCGGATGAAATCCTGCAGGTGTCGGCTGAAAGCTTTGGTAGTCAGTTCGCGATCAGCTGCCAACTCTTCGTGATCGGAGTTGTTGATGGTGATCACGTAGTTGTTGGGGGCGAGAAGGATTCCGCCGCCGAGGTGCTCGACGCGGTCACGTGCCTCCTGCTGGAGCGCCGCCTCTACTTCCTGCGGCACAACACCACCACCGAAGACCCGCGCGAATGCGTCGCCGACAGCTCCTTGGAGCTTTCGTTCGAAACGCTGCACGATGCCCATCGGGCCCTCCTCTCGCCTCGCATCTACGACGGCAAAATGCTCGGCAAGTAGCGCCGGCACCGCCTTGTCGCGTGTCGTCCAAACTGCTGTACAGGTTCCACGGTACTGTCAAATGTCGCTTCGGCAGTACCTGGCCGCTGTTTCAGCATGGTATCGGTTCTGGGCTTTCGGGTGCTCGGTGTTCATCGATTCGTGCCCTGAGCTGCACGAATAGAACTTTCAAAGTTTGTCGTGATAATGTTTCGGCGTTGCTCGGGCGAGTGGCGGAATGGCAGACGCGCTGGCTTCAGGTGCCAGTGTCCTTCGGGACGTGGGGGTTCAAGTCCCCCTTCGCCCACCACGAGCAGTTCCACGAACTGCGACGAACAAGGTCACGAACTCGAAAGAGGTCGTGACCTCGTTCTTTTTGGGTTGGCAACGTGATCAACCTCGCCGGCTGCTGTTGGGGACGAGTGTGCACAGGTCCCCATTCCTGATGTCACCATCTCCTCGGCGGTTTGCGTGACGCGGTCCCCGACTTGAGGCGGGTCAGGCACACTCCAACGCTCGTGAGGGTGACGGCGGATCAGAGCCACTCCGTAGTTCGCTCACAGTGGCGCAGGCACGCACCGGGGACCTCCTGGGACAGCCGCCACGCTGCGGGACGCCAATGTCAGTCGGGCGAGGTTAGCGCCAAACCGGTGTAACCCCCAGCTAATCTCGTAACGTGAAAACTACCGACCTCGCCAAGGTGCGCGCGACCCTGTGGGCCGCCGCCGACGAACTGCGAGCCAACTCGAAGCTGACGCCAGTTCAGTACCGCGATCCGGTGCTGGGTTTGGTGTTTCTTGCCTACGCCGAGAGCCGATTCGAGTCAGTGCGTGGCGAAGTCGAGGCAAGGGCCACCAAGCGCAACCCTGCGACGATCGCAGACTTCAAGGCGAAGTCGGTGCTCTATGTGCCCGATGAGTCGCGGTTGTCTCACCTCGTCGATCTGCCTGAGGGTGACGATGTCGGCAAGGCCGTCGATCAAGCAATCCGGGCTGTCGAGGCTGCCAACCCGGAACTCAAGGACGTTCTTCCTCGCGGCTATCAGAAGCTCGAACGTGCAACGTTGATCGAGTTGCTGCGCATGTTCGCTCCGCTGCCCACCCAACTCGAAGGCGACGCGTTCGGCTTCATCTACGAAGACTTCCTCTCCAACTTCGCTGCTCAGGAAGGCCGGGGCGGTGGTGAGTATTTCACGCCGTACTCGATCGTCCGGCTTATTGTCGAGATCCTGGAGCCGTTCCAGGGCCGCGTCTTTGACCCCGCCTGCGGCTCGGGCGGCATGTTCGTCCAATGCGCCAAGTTCGTTGAGCGCCATCACGAATCGGCCACCAGCAAGCTCTCCATCTTCGGTGCGGAGAAGACGGAGGACACGGTTCCGCTAGCGAAGATGAACCTCGCGCTACACGGTATTTCCGGTGACATCCGTCAGGCCAACAGCTACTACGAGGACCCACACGGCGCGGTCGGCGCGTTCGACTACGTCATGGCGAACCCGCCGTTCAATGTCGACAAGGTCAAGAAGGACCAACTTGCCGGCGACAAGAGGTTCCGGTTTGGCATGCCGCGTAATGACAACGCCAACTACCTGTGGATTCAGGAGTTCTACTCCGCGCTCAAACCGCGTGGTCGCGCTGGCTTCGTCATGGCCAACTCAGCGGGCGACGCGGGCCACTCCGAGAAGGAAATCCGCAAACAGATCATCGAGTCCGGGGCAGTCGACGTGATGGTCTCGATCAGTTCCAACTTCTTCTACACTGTGACACTCCCGGTGACGCTGTGGTTCTTCGACAAGGCCAAGATCGGCACGCCACGCGAGGACACCGTGCTGTTCCTCGATGCACGCCACATCTACAACCAGATCGACCGCGCCCACCGCGACTTCACTCCGGATCAGATCGAGTTCCTCGCCAACGTGGTACGGCTCTACCGGGGGGAGGACGTCGAGAAGGTTGCAGGCAGCGAGACCTTGATCGAGCAGCACTTCCCTGACGGCGCGTACGTCGACATTCCGGGCCTGTGCAAGATCGCCACCCGCGCGGAGATCGAAGCCCAAGGCTGGAGCCTCAACCCCGGTCGATACGCCGGCTCGGCGGCAGTCGACGAGGATGATGAGGACTTCGTGGTCAAGCTTGAGGAGCTGTACGAGGAATTCACGCGGCTGAGTAATGAGGCGGAAGTCCTGCGCGCCAAGGTTGACGCGGCTGTGCAAGGGATCCTCGACGCATGACGGTATGGGAAGAGGTCGTTCTTGGAGACCTATGCGAGCGTGTGACAGTTGGGCATGTCGGGAAGATGGCCAACGAGTATGTCGAGGAGGGCATCCCCTTTCTCCGTTCGCAGAATGTACGCCCATTCGTCATCGACAGGAAGGGCATGCTCTTCATCGGAGATGACTTCAACGCGAAGCTTCGAAAGTCTTCACTCTCGGCTGGCGACGTTGTTGTGGTGCGGACTGGATATCCGGGCACCGCGTCGGTGATCCCGGATAGTCTCGACGGTGCGAACTGTGCCGATCTAGTGATTATCACGCCCTCGGATCGGTTGAATCCACATGTGCTCGCAGGTCTATTCAACTCGGTCTACGGACAACATGCAGTCAAGTCGCAACTCGTTGGGTCCGCCCAACAGCACTTCAACGTGGGCTCCGCTAAAACGATGCGAGTTCGACTTCCTGATCGAGCGGGTCAGGATCGCATCGCGGATGTGCTCCTCGCACTCAACGACCTGATCGAGAACAACCGGCGGCGGGTGGAGGTGATGGAGGAGGTGGCGCGGGCCACATACCGCGGCTGGTTCGTGAATTTCCGTTATCCCGGCCACGAGGAGGTCCCACTCGTTGACTCCACGCTCGGCCCGATTCCTGAGGGGTGGAGAGCAGCGCCCGCCTCGACACCGATCACGGTGAACCCGCGAATCAAGTTGGACAAGTCGGTAGAGCACCCGTTTATCTCGATGGGTGATCTGGATGAACGCAGTATGGGATGCCGACCGAGCGAGTTTCGGTCGGGTGGGTCGGGTGCAAAGTTCGAACAGGGTGACACCCTGTTCGCTCGCATCACGCCCTGCCTCGAAAACGGCAAGACCGGCCTAGTACAAACTCTCGCAGAGGGCGAAGTCGGCCTTGGATCAACCGAGTTTATCGTGCTGCGGGGCAAGGAAGTCGGTCCCGCCTTCACCTACTGCCTGGCACGTGAAGGCGACTTCCGCAAGCACGCCATCGCGAGCATGAGCGGTGCCAGCGGTCGCCAGCGCGTCCGCAACGAGTGCTTCGACACGTACCTGCTCGCTGTCCCGCCAGGGGACGTCGCGGACGCTTTCGAGGCCGTGATGGAGCCACTCTTCTCGCAGGCCGCTGTGTTGCGTGACGAGTCGGAATCGTTGCAAGCGTTACGCGACCGGCTGCTCCCCAAGCTCGTCACCGGTCAGATCGACGTCTCGACGCTCGATATCGAAGCACTCATCGAGGAGCACGTGTAGTGATGATGGCCAAGGGTCCGGAATTCGACTACGTCGAGAAGCCAAGCATGGAGCTGCTTGCCAAGCTCGGCTGGAGTCCAGTCGACGCGTTCTCCGAAACCCTTGGCGCACAGGGCACTCTAGGGCGCGACTACCAGCACGAGGTCGTACTCACCCACCGACTCCGGTTCGCGATGCGCAAGCTCAACCCCGAGGACGTGCCCGACACCTCGATCAACGAGGCCATCGAGGTGCTCACCAAAGACCGCTCGGCCATGGACCGGGTACGCGCCAACCGTGAGGTCAATGACCTGATACGCGACGGCTACCAGGCCGAGTGGAGCGGCGAGAACGGCGAGAAGCGCATCGAGAATCTGCGCTACCTCGACTTGAAGGATGATCCGACGAACAACGACCTGCTGGCGGTGCAGCAGATGTGGGTCAGGGGCCATCTGCACAGTCGCCGACTCGATGTCGCCCTGTTCGTCAACGGCGTGCCGCTGGTTCTGATGGAGTTCAAGGAACCGAACGAGCCGGTCAAGTCGGCGTACGACGACAACCTCACCGACTACCGTGACACCATCCCGCAATTATTCGTCCCCAACTGCTTCGTGCTGCTCTCTAACGGCAGCGAAGCAAAGATCGGCTCGACGTACTCTCCATGGGAGTTCTTCGGCGACTGGAAGGTCATCGACGCCACCGGGACGCGCGGGGCCATTGCGTTAGAGACGGCCTTGCGCGGCACCTGCGACCCGGCGATCCTTCTCGACCTGTTCGAGAACTTCGTCGCCTACATGGAGCGTCCTGGCGGACTGATCAAGAACGTAGCGCGATCGCACCAGTACGTCGGTGTAAACGCAGCGATCGAGAACCTGCACCGCGCGCGTGCCGAACAGGACAATCGGCTCGGCGTCTTCTGGCACACCCAGGGCTCCGGCAAGTCACTGTCGATGCTGTGGTTCACGCAGAAGGTGTTGCGCCAGGTCCAGGGCAAGTGGACGTTCGTGATGGTCACCGACCGCACCGAGCTCGACACCCAACTTCACGGCGAGTTCGCCGCCGCCGGAGCGATCCCATCCGAAGCCAAGGTGCATGCCGAGTCGATCACGCACCTGCGCGAGTTGTTGGCCGCCGACCACCGCTACGTATTCACACTGATCCAGAAGTTCCAGTCTTCCAAAGCGGCCGGCGAGCGTGAGATGCCGGTACTGTCGAACCGCTCGGACATCATCGTCATCACCGACGAAGCCCACCGCAGCCAGTACGACACCCTCGCACTCAACATGCGCCGCGCACTGCCCAACGCATCCATGATGGGCTTCACCGGCACCCCGCTGATCGCCGGCGAGGAGCAGGCGACGCGCGAGCAGTTCGGCACCTATGTCAGCATCTACAACTTCCGCGACGCCATCGAGGATGGCGCGACCGTCCCGCTCTACTACGAGAACCGCATCCCCGAGCTGCAACTGGTCAACGAGGGCTTCTCCGACGAGCTCGACGATCTGCTCGAAGCCGCCGAGCTGGATGAGGATTCCGAGGGCGCTCTGGCGCGGGAGTTCGGCACGCAGTACACGCTGCTGACCCGGCCCGAGCGGCTCAAGACGATCGCTGCCGACTTGGTGCGGCACTTCGTCGGGCGCGGGTTCTCAGGTAAGGCGATGTACGTCGGCCTCGACAAGGCTGCCGCGATACGGATGTATGACCTCATCCGGGAAGCATGGGCTGAGCACCTCGACGATTTGCGTCGGCAGCATGATGCGCTGCCTGAGCTGGAGCGTCCCTGGCTGGCCTCACGGATCGAGCTGATGAAGACCACCGACATGGCGGTCGTCGTCTCTCAAGGCCAGAACGAACTGAAGATGCTCGACGACCGCGGCCTCGACATCCGCCCCCACCGTGAGCGTATGAACCGCGAAGACCTCGCAGAGAAGTTCAAGGACGCCGACGACCCGCTGCGGCTGGTGTTCGTCTGCGCGATGTGGATGACCGGCTTCGACGCCCCAAGCGTGTCGACGGTCTACCTCGATCGGCCGATGAAGAACCACACGCTAATGCAGACTATCGCGCGCGCCAACCGCGTTTTCCCGGAGAAGGACAACGGACTCATCGTTGACTACGTCGGCGTCTTCCGGAACCTGGAGAAGGCACTAGCCGTCTACGGTGCTGCGAACACCAAGGCGTCCCCTATTGAGATCATCGACGCCCTCGCTGGTGAACTGGATTCAGCGGTCGCGGACCTGATCTCATACTGCGCGAGCGCCTGTGTAGACCTCATTGCCATGCGGGATGCCGAGGGGTTCAACCACATCGCCAAGCGCGATGCCGCTGTCGAGGCTCTGCTGGTCGACGAGGAAACCCGAAACGGCTTCACCGTCAAGGCGCGCCAAGTACGGAAGCTCTTTAAGTCGCTTCTGCCGAACCCGAAGGCCGCCGCGCAGCAGCGCACCGTTGCCGCTATCCGGGCGTTGCATGAACGGATCATCGAGGTCACCCGGCCACCAGAGGCCGATATCTCGACCGTGCGCAACGCCGTAGACGCCCTGCTCGACCGGTCGGTCGGCGCTGAGGAGTACGTCATCCGAGCCGCGGCCGAGGGCGCCAAGCCCGACCCGTTTATTGACCTGTCGCACATCGACTTTGATGGCCTTGCGTCGAAGCTCACTGGCCGCAAGCGGGCCGAGACCGACCGCCTCGCACAACTGCTGCGGCAGCAGGCCATCGGTGCGGCGTTGCGCAACCCGACGCGGTATGAGCTGGTCGAGCGCATCGAACAACTGATCGCCGATTACAACGCGGGCAGCGTCAACATCGACGAGTACCTGCGCCGCCTCATTGAGCTCTCCAAGACGCTCACCGAGGAAGAAGAACGCGCTGTCCGCGAAGGCATGACCGAGGAAGAACTCGCGATCTTCGACCTGCTAACCCAACCTGATCCTGTGCTGACGGCCGAGGAACGCGCGGTGGTCAAGGAGAGCGCGAAGAAGCTCCTGGTGCACCTCCACGAGAAGCTCGTCCAGGACTGGCGACGCAAGGTCGCGACGACCAACGACGTCAACAGCACAATCCGCCGCGTGCTCGACGAGGGCCTTCCGGAAGCTCCGTATACGTTGGACATCTTCACAAGCAAGGTCCACCTCGTGTACGACCACGTTCTTACTGCGTACGGCGACGATGGAGACAGCGCCTACAGCCGACGCTCCGACATCAGCTTCCCGCAGCGGGTGGATGTCGACTTGACGGGTTTCCTCGACTTGAACAAGATCGCTGACGACGTGGTGGCGCGCATCCGCTCCGATCCGGACTTCGCAGTCGAGGTTGCAGCGCAGATTAGGATTCGAAACGGACTGTGACAGCTGAATTCTGGGTGTGATGATGCTTTGGCGTCATCACCATGATTCTGCTTGTGGCGTCCGGGATACTTGCGCTTGGTGGACTTGCAGGGAGCTGCCGGGAAGCCGGAGGAGATGTTCGGCGAAGGATTCGATACTGAACTACGCCAGGGGAGGGGAGCCTGCTGGTTCACTGTGCTCGGTAGAACGCAAATTCGGAGCAGCGTCTCAGCTCCAGAGTACGAGGGGGTTGAGGCGGACATGCGTCTGTCCAGGATGGAGATCACCAACCACAGCCGGATCCAGGACCTGGATCTCGCGGTGCGCCGGCATGCGGTCATCGTTGGTGCGAACGACGTGGGCAAGTTATCGATCCTGCGCATGCTGAACCTGCTCCTTGGGACGAGCACCGCAGGCCTCTACCCGACGCTCAAGCCCGGCGACGTGCGGAACCAGGAGCAGCCTCTCGTGGTCAACGCCTGGTGGTCGGGATTCACGGACGATAGCCGTCGTCTCTTTCCGTCCGAGATCAGTATCGCCGGGGACTGCCTCCGAAGAAGTGGGGATCATGTGCACCCGACGGTGTTGTTACCTTGGCGCAGGACCTCGTCGACACTCCCGAGGAGTTCCAGGACTACGTGGTCGTCCACGAGTTGCTCCGCCTGCGCTACCGCTCCCACGGCAAAGCCTTCACAGCAATGATCACCGCTCTGGTTCCCGGTTGGCGTGAGTTGGAGGCATCGAGCCCGGTTCGGGAGGTTCGCCGATGAACTGGACCTACGTCTCAATCATGTCGGGGTTGGTCGCTAGTTTTGTGCCAGGTTTTGAGAACGGGTGGCGTGGTGGAACTTCTGTACGTGATTGAGATGGATGTTCGGTCTTCGGACGACGGGGAGCTGACGCCAGCCGAGGTTCGCGATCGGCTCATGAACCAGCTCGCCGAATGGGTGAGTTTCGAGCATTCCCCAGTGCTGACAGCCGGCGACTTCTCGGCTGACGGGACAGCCACCCTTGTCAGCGGGCGGGAAGGCAGGAGTGACAGCCGTCGGGTCTCCTGGTCAACCGAAGGCGCCGCAGAGACCCACGCGCTAGTCATCACGGTCAGGACCGAGATCACCACGACCGGCCGCGCCGACTTCATTTGCATAGCAACGGTATTCGCTGAAAGCGATCGGACCGTAGTGCGGCTGGAGCTGGGGCGGGAGTCGCTCGACGGTGTCCTCGCACCTGCCGGGATCAACTTCTTTCGTAGACCGCACCTCCTTGTCTCAATTCTTCGTGACCGCGATCTGCAATGCTGGTCGGGCCCAAGCCGGGTCGACGGCCGCTTCAACTGGGTCAACCCCAGACACGCAGAGTTTGTATGGGAGGCGCTTTCTGCAGATGGGAGGCTGCTGCCGATCCTCCTGGTGGACGGAGGAGATGCCTGCGGCGAGAGGCTCGCCCGCAATGCGGCAAGTGAACTCGCTGGCCTTGCACCTGTGCTTGCGGTTGATGCCCAATCTCAGCGCCTACTCGCGGACCGCCTCGACGGCATCGACGCATCAATCCCGCACGGTGGGGCTTGCCTCGTCTGGCCGGACCTCACGCTTCGACACCCGGCGTTCACGGCAGATCAGGCGCAGGTCGCTCCTGGTCGGCTCCTGCGGATGCTGAGTTCAGTTTCGGTCACGGTTCGAGGCATCAACCAGCTGCGCAGCAGAGCGAAAGCTGCCCAGCGCGTAGCCCGGAATGAACAGATCGCGGCCGACCTCGCCGCAGCGAAGTCTGGGGGGAGACCTTTCGAAGGAAGTCGAGACGCAAGCCCGGGTCATTGATGAGCTGAAGGCTGAAGTCGACCAATATGAATCGTGGTTCAAGCAGGTCGAGGAAGAACGTGACAGCTACAAATCCCAGGCCGCAACGGCGGAGTACTGGAGGCAGGAGGCTGACAGGGCTCGCCAGTCAAGCGGGGTTCGCGTTACCGAATGGTCCGAGGCGCCTGACCTCGGCCCCGGGGACCTTACCGATCTGGCGTCATACCTCGGGAAGCAGGCCCAAGGCGCGATTGTCTTCACCAACAACGCGCACCAGTCTTGGAAGCGGGACGACTACCCGAACATCAACGTGATGCGGGATGCCCTCGTTGCCTTGACGAAGGCGGCGATCGACTACAGGCGCCTGGGATGTCAGTTGGGCATACTCCCGGACGACTGGTTCAAGCAGGAGTGGAACCTCACGCTGGCGGCCACGGACAAGTACATGCGGCGGAACAAGCTCGAGCGGTTCACCTTCGACGGCAAGACCTACAGTCGCGAGCCGCACCTCAAACTGGGCGACCACACGTCACCTAATGAGGTCGGGCGCGTGTACTTCGCCATGGACTCCGAGAATGAGCGTTTCATCGTCGACCATGTCGGATTGAAGCTGTACGGACTCTGACCCGTCGAAGCTCAGAGTGAGCTCGGAAAGTGGAGGTAACTGAGCGAGACCAATGGCGTGTTGGCATGTCCATGGTGGATGAGGCGAGGAACGGGCGACAACTTCGCGGTCGCTGAGCCGATGGTGATCCCTCGGCGACCGCCTGCGCTCCCGTAGCCTGAAGCGCCGAACCGTCCGGTGGCGGTTACCCGACGTGGAACACTTCGCTGCGCGCGTCGCCGTTCTCTGCCCAGGTCACCTCGATGACCGGGTCTCCGCCGCCAAAGGTGCGGAGAAGCGTGTAGCGGCGGGATTGGCCGGCGTGGATCACGGTCGAATCCGGACCGTGTATGAAGTTGCCTTCACCGACGATCGTGACGGTGACATCATGCGCGTCGGCGTCCCCTCGGTTGGTCAGTTCGACCCATCGTTTCGTTTCGTTCTTGATCCGTCCCTTGGAGTCGGTCTTCGGAACGCTGGCCTGGCCTGGCTGCGCGAGGAAGTCCACACCCGAGGGCCCACGCGTAACTCGAGGTTCAGCCAGGGCCATCTCGCCGAGGTCGTACTCGATTGCCCGTACCACCTGAGCTGCGATTTCATCGGCGCTACTGAATGTGCCGTACAGGCCGAGCTCCTCGACTTCTGCTCTGAAGTCCCGCAGGGCTTGGAGTTGGCTGGGATCGATGTCGTTCGGGTGAGGCGCGGTCGAAAAGTAAAGGTGGACCGGCTTTCCGCCGGATTGTGCCCTCTCGATCTCTTCCAGTGTGCCGGACAACGCATCCTCAGTCGGAGCACCCAATCGACTCCCGAACATTGCTATGACGACATCGGCACGGCGGAGGAGTTGGGTGTTGATGATGGCCTGAGGCGATCGGCCGAGCTGTGGAACTGCCGATGTTTCCCATCGCAGCGGAACAAGGACCGTCTGCCAACGCTCGGCATTGTGTTCGTTCCACTGTGCCAGCGCGTTGTAGACGGAACTACGCGCATCGGGTATATCGCCCGGTGACGCGATCATCACAAAGACTGCATGGACGGGGATCGGCATGGCCGAATCCTACCGAGCTGCGCCGACATACTTGTGTCTGAATCGGTGCCGGCCATGCAGTTCGGCCAGCTCACAACTCGCGTCGTCCGAGCCAGCGCAGTCACCTTCCGCTGTCACGAGGTCGAGGAAGGTGCGGAGAAGTGTAGTTTGGCGCCCTTGATTGGAAGTCCATGTCCGTCGGAGCGCGCAGTGCTTCATGAGCCGGTGACCAGCCGCAGCATCGGCCCCACCGGCGGTGTCGGCCGGTTGCCCGGCGCCGTGATTGCGGCGTACTCAGGGCTCCGAGCAGGAGACGCAGGACCGTCTGCCCAGGCCGCAAACTCTCTGGAATCTCGGACGAAACGCCCTGGACCACGATTCCCGTTACCGAGCGCGACGTTGCAACGCGAACCGCACAGCACAACACGAGGCTCCAACTCCTTCGAGTTGGGGCCTCGTTTTTCTGTTGTCGGCTAACTGGCCGCAGCCTGAATGAAGCTCAGAATGAAGTCCAATGCGGTGTCTGCAAACGAGTCGTCGACGGGTTGAGGGGCTGCGGCGGGCGCAGTGATCTGAGGCTTCATCATCCCTAGCGGCAGTGTGCCGGGTGGGAGATTGATGATGGCGTTGACGTCGTAAATGGTGTTGCCGGGACCGTTGGTCACCGCGAAAGAGATACTGCCGAAGTCGACGACCGGAGTGTCGGCTGATGCAGTACCCACTGCACTGCCGAAGGTGATCGCGGCAGCGAGCGCGCCGACACCGAAGACGGCGGTGGTCCGGGACAAACGAGTAGGCGTTTCGAGTCCATTCACAGATGTGCTCCCTTTCGTGGTGACAGCATCCGTACACGGACGCCGAGCAGCCAGGAGATTGCAACCACTATCGACGAAGATAACGGACATTCACCCCATGGCGGGGGTGGTTCGACAGGAAGTGCTCCGTCCTTCTGGAGCTACCGGAATGGAGGTTGCCGACGGACTGCAAGTGTCGGAATTCACAAATGACGTGTCCGGTAGTCACCGCTTTGATCGGTACGGCGGCTAAGAAGGATGCGACACCAGTGGCATATTGAAGAATCGATTGGCGAGGTCAATGAAAATCGCCTCGGGCGAAAGCCGGATCTGCGGCCCCATCCACCGGTGCAAGTGGTTCGCCTGATTTCCCCTTGTCGTACAACTGTTTTCGAGGACGGGGGCTCGCCTGGCTAAACTTCCGGGTCCGACAACCGCCTTTTATGTCAGTTAAGCCGCTGACAGAGATCAGACGTCGAAGATCCAGCCTTCGGATGGCGATGCGGACCGGTTCATAGTAGGTCCGGTATCCGGAATATCACTGTCCGCGAAGGTCACTCAAAACAGCATCGGCAGATCGCAGCAAATGGCCGTCCGAACCTGGCCGTGGCCGTAGGCATAGGTGGCCAGTTGAGCACCACATATCCTCTTCGGAGTCGGAGCACTTCAGCCTACCGCCTTCTGATCGATTGTTTGACTCGGAGGAGGCGAATTATCGACTTGGCCACGACCCCGGATACTTCGACCAAATGCTTCAGGTGTATAAACACGAGCGCCTCGCGGCTTTACAGGGGCGGTGATTATCGAGTTTATATCGGTCGATGACGGGAGGGCAGATTTAGAAGGCAGAGAATCAGTAGTGGTCAAGTTGGTAGGGTCGGAGATAAACCACCCACGAAACGAGCACACGCCCGGGATCGCCGGAGTAACTTCGTGGGTGCTACATGAGAAGGATGGTCTCCGTCGAATACCGCTGGATTGTTGCCGATCGAGCGCACGCTTCGCGGTCTACAAGAGTGTGAGGTTACTTACATCCTGAGAATGATTGAAAATACCAGCCGGCGCTCCGTAATAATATAATGTTCTCAATCGTAAGTGTCCATCATTTTGTAAATACCGATAGTAGGAAATAGATATGTCTGAGTCAATCTTAACTGAACTGATCCTGGCTTACCGCAAAGCAAAGGTCGACCTCTACCTCTCATCTGATCCGCGAATCCGTGAGATTATGTCCTACGAGGAAGATTTACACACCAATCTTTCTTCTCTTTCGGAACGGTTAGAGTGTGAGTCAACGGACTGGGTATCTGATCGCGCATTCGTGGGCACATATACCTTCGTGCCGGAATCGGTGAGAGAGTCGAAGGATAATTCGACGTCAGCCGTATTCTGGTCCGACGCATCACATGCATGGAATCAAAGGACTGCAGGAAAACGAGCTAATGCGAAGTTTCGCATGATGTCGCAGTGCAGTATCGACATGCATGTGCTATCCACTTACTGGGTACTTTCGGTCGGTCACAAATTAGAATTGAAACTGGGCCCCGAATCGATGGGAAACAGAATCGCAAGAACTTATTCGGGAGATTTAAAGAAATTCTCGGTCGGAACATTTCAGCACTATCCAAGTGCGTATCAACGTTGGCGAGATGGCGGATTACGGGAGATGAGTAGTGCGCTGCAGGAGGGGCGCTCGATCACTGCCTTGACTGCCGACGTATCTTCTTTTTATCATCGGCTAAACCCCGAGTTTCTCTTAGGTGGAGGGTTTGTAAAAGATGTATTGGGAATCGATTTAACGCCGATCGAATTGAAGATTAATAATCTATTTGTCAATTCATTATTAGCTTGGATTGGTCATGTCTCGTCTGAAACAGGGTGGCGTGAAGTTGGTTTGCCGGTGGGATTACCAGCCTCCGCGGTAGTAGCAAATCTCGCTCTTTTCGAGTTAGATCGCATTATCTTAGATAGGATACAACCGGCATATTATGCGCGCTACGTTGACGACATAATGTTGGTTGTTGACAATAGTTACGTGGAGTCGGATTTTGATATTTGGAATTGTTTGATTGAACACTCTCAAGGTCAACTTAAACTTATCGAACGCGTAGAGCCTAACGGTCGATCATTCAGGGGTGTCCGCTTTTCTCCTTCCTATCTTTCCGGATCTAGAGTCTATTTCGACAATGAGAAGAATAAGATATTCTACCTTTCTGGCACTTCGGGTCAGGCAATGGTGGGGTCCATTAGAAGGGAGCTCGATGCTAGGTCAAGTGAGCGGCGTTCATTTACTGAGGTTCCAAGCGACCCTGTCCAAGTGGGTCGAGAGATCGCTGTTGCTACCCAGAAAGATGGTGAACCGGCAACAACTCTGCGAGACACAGATCAGGTCTCAGTTCGCAGATCCGCATTTGCGACAAAGTTGCGTGACTTTGAAGACTATGAACGCAATCTGGATTTGAAATCCTGGGCGAATCTTCGTACAGCCTTCTTTGCATCGATCAAAGATCAGATTTTGGTTCTCCCAAATTTCTTTGACTATTCTGATTACATTCCAAGGTTGATAAAGCTTGCTACGGCTTGCGGCGATTGGATCTCTCTGGATGTGCTTATTGATGGACTGATTGCCGTCGTTGGCTCTGTAGGTGACACATGTACTGTCAGTGTCAAAAGCTACTCGGAAGGGGGAGGATTCGTCGATAAAAGCTACGTGGATAATGGTCTTGAGGATGAAGAGATTATACGAAAATGGAGCGCGAATCTGACTCGTCAAATATTCGATAATGTAATTAGTGGGGTTTCACCGAATTCCAACACGGTCGAGCTGCTAAGAATTGTCGAGAAATTGAACGACATTGCCGAAGGCGTATATTGGAATCTGGGTTACGCAGCAATCCTTGATCTAAATGACCGTCTCCATAACCGAGATTTATCGCACATCCCTTATCGATTTTCGCTGCTGGAGCCAGATTATGTTCCGCCTCGCACTGCCCGATCACCTATATTGCCACAGGCAGATCCTTCGCTAGAGCTACTTCCAGTTGACCCTGAACTTTCTGCTGGCGCCGAGATGTTGCTTACCGAGTTGAGGCAGTTAGGGCGATTTGGTGGAAGAGAAGTTCCGCGAGGTGGTGTCGTTGCTCCGATCATTTTCTCTACAAGGCCCCCGAATGCGTGGGAGTTATCGTTGGCGATGAGGCGCAAGCATAACTCGCAACTCTTGTCTCCTTGGAAAATAATTCGTTCAATACTGGTCGTATTGCGAGGGCACTCGACTGAATCTATTATTCCGATGTGGCAAACTGAGGATGGAACCAATCCAACTTGGGTAGTTAATTCTGATCACATTCAAGGGAAAGTGAGGATAGCGCTCGCAACCGTGGATACCGAGGAAGCATCCTGGGAATCCGCGGCGAAAGGCTATCCGGATTTGAGTGCAAGACGTTATGAACGATTCAAACGGCTATTTCGAGAGGTGGTATCTAGAAATCCTGCACCGGACTACATCCTCCTACCGGAATTTGCTATGCCCTCCCAGTGGTTCGTCGCATTCGCCGATAAACTTCGTTCTTCCGGAATAAGTTTGCTGTCTGGGATCGAGTATAGGAGTGGCGGAAGGAACACAGTTCACAATCAAGTATGGGCGTCTCTTCGGACAGGCTCTCGGGGATCCAATCTATATACGGTTTATGTGCAGGATAAGCAGCGTGCTGCGCGTTTTGAAAGGATTAAGCTTGATGAATTGGAGGGGTTGAGGTTGGAACCCGAGGTGAAATGGGACCAACCAATTGTAATTTCCCACGGAGATTTTAGATTTGCTATTCTGATTTGTAGCGAGTTGACAAATATTCAGTATCGTTCCGCGCTTCGCGGTCATGTAGATGCATTGTTCGTTCCAGAATGGAACCAAGATATTCACAGTTTTGAGGCGCTGGTGGAATCGGCAGCACTTGATATTCATGCATACATAGTCCAGGCCAATCATCTATCTTACGGAGATTCTCGAATTCGAGCACCACACAAAGATGAATGGGAAAGAGATATATTGAGATTGCGAGGAGGGATTCACGACTATGCAGTTATTGGCGAGATAGATTACTGGGCTCTTCGTGAACATCAATCAGATCCATCTGGTCCGAAGTATCCTTTCAAGCCAATTCCTGATGGATTTGAAGTGTCGCAAGAACGTCTAAGGCCACGCTGACCCTCCATCTGTGGGAGATACGGCGCTAGTGCCCCGAGTTTGAAGTTGTTTTACGGTCGGCTTTCGCCAGGATCTGCTCGGCAGTTTTCGTCCACACGAAAGGCTGCGCCCGCGGATTCCACCCGTTGATGAAGTCCTGAATCTTGCTCGTGAGTTCGCGGACACTGCGGAAAGTCCCACGGTGGATCGCTTGACGTTCGATGATTCCGAACCACACCTTGACGAGGTTCATCCACGACGCCGATGTCGGGGTGAAATGGACATGGATCCGCGGGTTCGCAGCCAACCACTGACGGACCTCGGCCTTCTTGTGGGTCGCGTAGTTGTCCATCACCAGATGTAGTTCCTGATCCGGATACGCCCGTGCCACATGTTTGAGGAACACCAGAAACTCCTGGTGACGGTGCCGTGGCCGGCAGATCCCGGTCACCTTGCCGGTTGCGATCTCCAACGCGGCGAACAAGGTGGTGGTGCCGTGGCGGACGTAGTCATGGGTTTGCTTTACCGGTAATGCGTGATAATCAAACGTGTCGAATTCGAGCATCTGCTCCGCCGGT